>NZ_LT906662.1:3300000-3402993 GCF_900205865.1 Thermoanaerobacterium sp. RBIITD | reverse complement strand
TTTATACATTTAATTTTCATTCTTTCATAAATTTTTAGTTAATCTGAGCCGTTGTTAATGTTCTTTTCTCTATTCAATACCTTTTTATTATTCCTATCTATTTAATAAACTGTAATGCCCTTGTACATCTTCATTTTATAGCGCTGTTTTTCCAATGTCTACTATATCTTTGTATAGTTTTGACATAAAAAGCAAAAAACTATACAAAAGTATAATCTTAAAATTTAATCTATATCTATTAAATTTAATTAACCGCTTTTGTAACTGCTTTCTGAATGCTTTTTACGCATAGCTTCTCAATTATTTTCCTCTTATGATATTTTACAGTAACTGGTTTAATTCCAATCTCTCTTGATATGGCCAATTCTTTATAACCCTTTGCAAGCATTAGCAATATCTCTATCTGATTATCAGTTAAATTTATATTGCAGTTATTTAGTTATTGCTCTTTTATATTGGTTTTATATTCATCGGCAATTTTATCTGCAAGCAATTCTAAAACTATAGTCATTTCATCTGCCATGACATATTCTATCGTCGATACATCAAAATATCCTATTATCTTTTCATCTACAATGATAGGCGCTCAATACAATACCATTTTTTCAAAATGTCACAGAAATGATGCTGAGGTTCTAAATAAACTAATCTTCTTAATTGCATCGCCATTGAAATAGCATTTGTTCCTACGGCTTCTTCTTTAAAAGACATACCTATTCTAAAACCTGATTTATCTATGCAACTGTGTGTTTTCTTATTCATCTTATATTTAAAAGAAACCATTGTCATCAGTTAATAAAAATATGTATTCTCCTTTAGTCTGATTTAAAAAATTATCAACACAATTGTGAAATACATTAATAAGTCCTATGTTTTTATTTAATCTAATTTGTGTCTATGTTACACTAAAAGTACCCCAGTATTTCAGTTGAAAAATCCCCCACTTTAAGATAAAATTTCTCTCATGTAATAAAATACATGAGGGAGTGATGGAGTTGATTTCTTTGAAAGACAAACAGGAAATAATATTATCATATATAAGAGATGGTAAATCTCAAAGACAGATATCTAGAGAAACTGGTATTGATAGAAAAGTTATTAGAAAATATATTAAAAAATATGAAGAAAAGAGAAGGGACTTGATAAATGAATGGAAAATAGATGTAAATACAGATATTCAAGAGATTATTGATGATATAGTTGAAAAACCTAAGTACAACATTGAAAACAGGCATAAGATAAAGTTAACTGAGGAAGTGATAAATCGCATAAAATTTTATCTTAGAGAAAATGAGCAAAAAAGGTATTTAGGACAGTCCAAACAACAAAAAAAGAAAATTGATATATATAATGCCTTAAGAGAAGAAGGCTATGACATAGGTTATACATCCGTTTGCCAAGCAATAAATAAGATATTAAATGAGCAAAAAGAAGCATATATAAAGGCGGAATATCAACTTGGAGATGTGTGTGAATTCGACTGGGGTGAAGTCAAATTATTTATAAAAAGCGAGTTAAAAACATTTCAGATGGCGGTATTTACAAGTGCCAAAGGCAATTACAGATTTGCAAAACTTTTTCCAAAACAAGATACTTCATGCTTTCAAGAAGCACATGTATCATTCTTTGAAGATATAAAAGGCGTTTATCATACTGTAGTATATGACAATGCAAAAGTTATGGTTAAAAAATTTGTAGGAAGGAGTGAAAAAGAACCAACAAAAGGACTTTTAAAACTATCAATATATTACTGCTTTAAATTTAGATTTTGCAATACATATCGAGGCAATGAAAAAGGACACGTTGAAAGAAGCGTAGAATTTATAAGAAGAAAGGCATTTTCTAATAAAGACTACTTTGACTCATTGGAAGAAGCTAATAACTATCTTTATGAAGTATGTAAAAAGCTGAATAATACAAAAAATCATTTAAAAGACAATAAGTCACCTGCAGAGATACTTGAAGAAGAGAGACCGTATTTGCTGCCGCAATTACCACCATTTGATGCAGCAAGATGTGAAGACTTGCGGGCAGATAAATATTCAACAATAGTTATAGACTCATGTCATTATTCTGTACCGGATGCTTATGTCGGTAAAATCATATTTACAAAAATATATTCGCATAAAATACTTTGCTATTATGACAATGTAAAAATTGCCGAACATGAGCGAATATACGGATTTAACGAATGGTCAATAAAAATAGAGCACTACTTGAATACACTAAAGAAAAAACCTGGGGCCCTGCCTTCAAGCACAGCGCTTAAACAGGCAGACCCAAGGTTGCAAAATATCTACCATACCTATTATACCACCAGGGAGAAAGAATTCATAGATCTCTTGCAATATGTAGGTATAGTAGGTATGCAAAAAATACTTGATGCTATTGAGAAATTGAGAAAAATAGATCCAATTGATATTACAACAGATAAAATAAAAATAATATGCGAAAGAAAGGTTGATGAATATATAGAAAAGACAAAAACAAATAATGAAATAGAAGATAAATCAAAAGAAATGCTGAAAGAATTCGGCAATTTAATACCTAAAGAGGCCGAAAATTTCAAAGAGGAGGCCGTCATTTAAAATGAATAAAAAAGAAATATCAAAAGAAATAGAACAATTTGCAACAAGCTTAAAACTACCAGGGATAAAGAAATATTTTAGAGAAGATACAAAAGATGCTGCAGCAAGAGATATAAGCTATGAAGAATACTTATACGGATTGCTCCAGAAAGAATATGATCTAAGACAGGAACATGCGAAAGAAAATCGTATAAGACTAGCTAATTTTCCATACAAAAAATATCTAGAAGACCTAAAAGTAGAGTATCTACCAGATGATGCGAATAGAAAATTAAAGATATTAAGTTCACTTGAATTTATTAAGAATGGACAAAATGTAATACTTGCAGGAAATCCAGGTACAGGCAAAACACATATAGCAATAGGACTAGGCATAAAAGCTTGTTTGGCAGGATATAGAGTACTATTCACAACAATTCCAACTTTAATAAATCAATTAAAAGAAAGTAGATCAGAAAGAACATTACACACTTTTGAAAACAAATTTGCGAAATACGATCTAGTAATAGCAGACGAACTTGGCTATATCTCTTTTGACAAAGAGGGATCTGAGCTTTTATTTACAAACTTATCATTAAGAGCAGGAAGAAAATCAACGATAATAACAACAAACTTATCATTTGAAAGGTGGGCTGAAATATTTCAAGATCCAGTGATGACAGCAGCGATGGTAGATAGACTAACACATAAAGCCTATTTAGTAAATATGAATGGAAATTCATATAGACTTAAAGAAACGGAGGAATGGATAAAGAGTCAGAATATTGCTTAATTTTTTACACACTAAGTGGAGGAAAATTCGATTGAAATTTGGCGCATCTTTCACTTGACAAATGCATACAGGATTTTTGATTAATGTGAATTACTTTTTTATCATTACTTATGCTTTATTTGGCTCAATTTTATTTTAGTATTTTACAGCTTTTTGTTGACAAATCAAGTTATGCAATTGTTTCTTTATTGTGATAATTAAAGATAGGTGTTGCAACGCAATACCAATCTTAAATAATTCACAATGATGATCTTCTCCGTATATTTCAGATTGCTCTTTCTTTTTCATAACCATACATTTTGCATTTGTATCGCAATCTTCAATTTTTAAGCTGGTAACATCTGAAAAATTAATGTGTTAAAATAGTCTTTCAGTCGATCATCATATGATTCTACTGCAAAAAGTCGAAAAATATAGAATTTCAAAACATTAAGGGGTATAATTAGAATATAATACATTGCAGTAAGGGGTTAAAGATATGTTTAGAGAGAATAAAGATCATTTACAGCAAAAGATGTTTACCAGTTAATTTTGGATGGATGAACGTATACGGTAGAGATTTCGAACAGTTGGACACCACTGTATTTTAAACATGTATTTTGTAAAATTAGTGAGAAACTTTTTGCGACCTTTTATACACAAAACATAGGAACGCCCAATTTTCCAGCTAACATACTTTTGTCTTTGGAGTATATTAAGCATTTTTAACGACTATACTGATGAAAACCTCATTGACCAATTTTATTATAATGCTTAGATTGCTTGTGCACCTGGTATAAAAAATGTTGGTAAAATAAATCTTGGAGTAAGGACACTATACTACTTTAGAAGACATGGGAAAAAGAATCCAAAGAAATCAGGTGAATTTGCGATTGTTATAAATAAAACTTCTGAATACATTGGAAATATTGCTTGGAAAAATAGAAACTGCGAAATAGAAATAATGATAGATGAAGAAAAATATCGCAATAATGGATATGGCACAGAAGCTTTGCAATTATTAATTAATTTTATATTTAATGAATTAAACTTGCATAGAATAGAATTAAGAGATTATGATTTTAAAGAAAGAGTAATAAGGTGTTATAAAAAATGTGGATTTAAAAAGATGGATTATTGAGAGTAATTGTTTATTAACAAAGGAAATACACAAATGAGTATATAATGAGCATAATTGAAGATGATTATATTAAACATTAATTACCAGGGAAATAATAACATATAATAAAGGAGGATAATATGAGAGCATTTTTGGCAGTTAAATTAAGTGATATGGCCGTTAACGAAATTGCAAATTTACAGGAAGAACTTAAAAAATATACTTTAAAGGGAAGATGGACAAAAAAAGATAATTTACATATAACACTCAAATTTTTAGGCGAAATAAATACTGACGATGTAGACAAAATTAAAGATGCAACAGAGGATGTGGCGAAAAGTTTTTCTCCATTTAATATTAGAATAGATAAAATCGGCTGTTTTAAAGGTAAAGAAAGTTATAGAATTTTATGGGTTGGCATTGACAATGATAAAGAGCTGAAAATTCTTCATGATAAAATCGAAGACAATCTATTAAAAATAGGATTTAAAAAAGATGATAGAAATTTTAAGACACATATTACAATAGCGAGAGATATATCGTTAAATATTGATGTGAATAAAATAAATAAAATATTTCAATTGAAATCCGATAGTTTTATGGTATCTAATATTTATTTGATGGAAAGCAAATTAGAGAATAATAAAAGAATTTATACAAACATATTTGATGTCTTACTAAATAAAGTAAAATAATTAAATATATAAAAAGAGATAATTCAAAAAATTATCCCCAAAATTTATGGTGTAACATATAATGTTTTTTGATTTGTATAGATTACAAATCCTGGCTTTGCTCCAGATGGTTTTTTAACATATTTTTTAAACGTATAGTCGACAGGGACATTTGACGAATTCTTTGCCTTGCTGTGTGCGGCAGCCAGTTTTGCTGCCTCAAGTATAGTTGTATATGGTATATTACTATCTTTATTTTTAATTATTACATGTGATCCTGGAATATTTTTAGTGTGTAGCCATATATCATTTGCAGATGCAAATCTTAAAGTAAGATAATCATTTTGTACGTTATTTTTGCCGATGTAAATATCAAAATTATCAGACGATACAACATGGATTGGCTGTGAAACAACCTTTTTTTGCTTTTTATTTTTATCTTTTTTTCTGATATAACCCATATCAGATAGCTCTTCCCTTATTTCATCTATTTCGGTTGGCAATGTACATTGCTCTAAATTTATAAGCTGACCCTCCAAATATTCTATTTCTTCTTTAGTATCGTCGATTTGTTTAGTTAAAATTCTAACAGCATTTTTGGCTTTTGTATATTTTTTAAAATATCTTTGCGCGTTTTCTGCAGGTGTGTATTTAACATCAAGAGGTATTTGGATTTCCTCTCCTGTATAATAATTTATTGTTTTAAATTCATTAATTTTTTTATCTAGCTTATATAAATTAGCAGTTATAAGTTCTCCATATAATCTATAAATATCAGATTTTTCTGCATTATTTAGTTCATCCATTTGTTTATCAAGTTTAGTGTATAGTCTTTCAAGATGTACTTCGATCAATTTTTTTAAATCATGCGAACGGGTTTTTATGTTTTCAACATTTGCTTTTTCTTTATAAAATGTCAATGCAGCTTCATTAACATTTTTATGAAATTTTAAATTAATATACTGTTTAAGATCTATACAAGAAAACTCAATAGGATTATTATCGATGTAAGCGGTACAAGGCTTGAAATTATTGCTTGTTATTGTCAACTTAAACTCTGATAAATTAAAATATAAGTTTTCAATTTCATTATTTGTAAGTTCTTCTACATATTTGTCATTTACTTGACTTCTAAAAGTCATTTCCCTCGATAGAACGGGGCTAAATCCTTCAAATAAAGTCAAAATGGCTTTTTCGATTTTCTTACCCTTTAGTAATTTTAATGATTCAAAAAATACATCCTTAGAAATATTAGTTATATTTATTTTATTTTGTGATGGTGGTAAGTCATATTTTAAGCCTGGTAAAATTTCGCGTACTTTACTCATGTCATGGTATACACGCTTAATACTATCAACAATAACTCTACTGTTTTTATCAATCAATACAATATTGCTGTGTCTGCCCATAATTTCTATGACCAATGTTTTTATTACCATGTTCTCAAACTCATCACGACTTTCAATATCAATTAAAGCAATTCTATCAAATCGGATCTGATAAATATCTAATAATTTTCCACCTTGGAGATATTTGCGCAATAACATGCAAAACATAGGAGGCACAGTTGGGTTTTCTTTATTTTCATCTGTAAGATATATTCTCGGATAGTTTGCATTACTTGATAAAAGAAGTTTATAATTTTTACCTTTATTTCTTATTATTAACATTATTTCGTCTTTTTCAGGCTGATATATTTTATCTATTTTACCACCAATGATTTCTTCTTTTAATTCATTTATAACTGCATATAAAGTTATACCATCGAGTGCCATAGAGTATAACATTCCTTTCTATTTAGTCTCCTTTAATAGTATAGCACGAACATTTCAATTTACAAATTGACATATTATGTAACATACGTTACAATAAATACGATTAGTAAAATATGGGAGTTGATTTAATGAAGTGGATTTTATTGATTTATAAAGTTCCATCAAATTCTTCAACGGCAAGAGTCACTGTTTGGAGAAAGATAAAAAAAATAGGAGCTTTGTATTTACAACAATCTGTATGTATAACACCATATAATGAAGATTTTTTAAAAAAAGTAGAAATGTTGAAGGATGAAATATATTCTATGGGTGGTGACTTAAAATCATTTATTTCCGAAACAACTGATGATAAAATGGAAAAACAAATAATACAGGAATTTAATAAACAGCGAACAGAAGAATATATGGAAATTAAAGAACAGTGTGAAGCATATTTTGACGAAATAAAAATGGAAATAGGTAGAAATAATTTGACATATGCTGAGCTTGAAGAGAATGAAGATGAATTAAACAAGCTACATAAATGGTTTGATAATGTTTTAAAACGAGATATATTCGGTGCGGAAATAAAAAATGAAGTGCAATTATTATTAGAAAAAGCCGATGAAGAATTTGAGATGTTTGCTTCATTAGTTTATGACAATTATAAGAAGAATGAATAGGTGTTTATCTTTAAATATCTTCAAATTTCTAATCATTTTGTAGAATTTTATGTTATAATATATTTTACATGATATGAGTTTACGTGGGGTGAAAATTAATGAAATTTACTAAGATGAATGGTCTTGGCAATGATTTTATTGTATTAGAAAATTTAGATAATAAAGATATCGACTATGGAGTATTAGCTCGAAAACTATGCGATAGACATTTTGGAATTGGTGCCGATGGGCTTTTAATAGTAGAACCATCAGGTATGGCTGATATCAAAATGAGAATAATCAATTCAGATGGCAGCGAAGCGGAAATGTGTGGCAATGGTTCTCGCTGTTTTGCAAAATATGTTTATGAAAACAATATTGTTAAAAAGGAAAAGATGATGGTAGAAACATTGTCAGGGGTTATTATGCCCGAATTGATTTTTAGTAATGGAGTAGTCGAAAAAGTAAAGGTTCATATGGGAAATCCCATTTTCAAAACAGATATGATACCTGTTAAGGTAGATAAAAAGACTTTCGTTGAAGAACCAATTAAGATAAATGGACATTTATATATTGTCACATCAATACTTGTTGGTGTACCACATACAATTGTATTTGTAAATACCATAGATGAAAATATGGTATTAAGTTTAGGTCCGTTGATAGAAAAATTACAGATATTTCCACGCGGAACAAATGTTGATTTTGTCAAAGTAGAAGACAATGAAAATATTTCTGTAAGGACGTGGGAGAGAGGTGCGGGCTTGACACTTGCATGTGGTACTGGCGCTTGTGCATCTGCAGTAGCCTCGGCTGTTACAGAGAAAACTAAAAGGGATGTTTATGTCCATTTTAAAGGTGGAGATCTTTATATTGAATGGACAGATGATAATAATATATTTCTAACAGGAAAAGCTGAAAAAGTATTTACAGGTGAAATACATGGCGTTTAATTATAAATAAAGTTGATAATAATATGAAACAGGTGATAAAATGATAAAAAGCATGACTGGGTTTGGAAGAGGTGAAGTAAGAAAGGGTGGATTCTATATATGTATAGAAATCAAAACCCTAAATCATCGTTTTTTAGATATTGCCTTAAAACTTCCAAGACAGCTAAATGGATTAGAAGAAAGAATTAGGGCAACTATTGCAAAATATATTAAAAGAGGGAGAGTAGAAATAAATGTAGTATTTGAGCCATATGAAAAGGGTATAAATATTCTTGATTTAGATAATGATTTATTAGAACAGTATTTTAAAATATTAGAAAGTATAAAAGTGAATTATGCTTCCTCTGAAAGCATCAAAATAAGTGATTTATTGTCACTTCCTGATATAATAAAAGTAAAAAATACAGATCTTGATGTTGATGAAGTTTGGGTAACTTTTGAGAAAGCACTCTCTGAAGGAATTAAAAATTTAATTGACATGAGAGTAAAAGAAGGTATAAAATTAAAAAATGATATAATAAATAGATTAGATATACTTAATAATTTTATTGATAAGATAGAAGAGAGAAGCCCAATTGTTGTACAGGAATATAAAAGTAAATTGGAAACTCGCATAAAAGAATTAACAAATGGTAATATTGATCAAAGCAGATTTTTAACCGAAGTGGCAATAATGGCTGATAGAACAAGCATTACTGAAGAGATAACAAGATTAAGAAGCCATATTAATCAGTTTAAGAGTTCCTTAGATAGTGATATGCCTATTGGGAAAAAACTTGATTTCATAACACAGGAAATGAATCGAGAGGTTAATACAATAGGTTCTAAGTCAATGGATATTGAAATTACGAATGGTGTGATAGAATTAAAGGATCAAATAGAAAAGATAAGGGAGCAAGTTCAAAACATAGAGTAGGGAGGATAATTTATGGCGATTAAACTTATAAATATCGGTTTCGGTAATATTATATCCGCGAATAGATTAGTAGCAATTGTTAGTCCAGAGTCTGCTCCTATTAAAAGAATAATTCAGGAGGCAAGGGATAGAGGGATGCTAATCGATGCTACATATGGTAGAAGAACAAGAGCCGTTATAATTACGGATAGTGATCACATTATTTTATCTGCTGTCCAACCAGAAACAGTGGCAAATAGGCTTAATTCTAAGGACATTATAGATGAGGATATTGAAGAAGATGAAACTGAAGAATAAGGGGAATGGTATCATTGTTTAATAAAGGCTTATTAATTGTAATATCTGGACCATCTGGGGCTGGCAAGGGAACAGTATGCAAAGCACTTCTAAAAAAAGATAGCAATTTAAAATTAAGTGTATCATTAACGACGAGGAATCCACGAAATGGTGAAATCGATGGTGAAAATTATTTTTTTACAACAGTTGAGAACTTTAAAACATTGATCGAAAATAATCAGCTTCTTGAATGGGCTAAAGTTTATGATAATTATTATGGTACACCAAAAGAATTCGTACAAAATAACATTGATGAAGGACATGATGTAATTCTTGAAATAGATATACAAGGTGCATTGAAAGTAAAAGATAAATTCCCAGAAGGTGTATTTATATTTATTTTACCACCATCAATGGAAGAATTAAAAAACAGAATAAAGAAAAGAGGTACCGAAACCGAAGAAGAAATATTAAAAAGATTTAAATGTGCTTATGAAGAAATTAATTTCGTCTCAAGATATAATTATGTTGTAATAAATGATGACGTAGATTTAGCAGTTGATAAAATTCTTGCGATTATAAAAGCTGAAAAATGTCGCGTTGACCGTAATAAAGGATTATATCTTGAAATTAAGGAGGGATGTTAAATGATATTGTATCCATCGATAGTAGATTTGATGAACAAAATAGACAGTAAATATACACTATGTGCTTTAGTAGCAAAACGTGCAAGACAACTTATAGATGGACAAGAAAGTCTCATTCACACTGATTCCGGAAAACCCGTTACTATTGCTACTGAAGAAATCAACGAAGGTCTTATAACTTTCGAAAGACAGAAGTTCGGAATTAAGTAGAGGGTACTTATATGAGTGAAATGGATAATGTAGTATTAGGAATAACTGGTGGCATAGCGGCATATAAATCAGCAGATTTAGTATCAAGACTTGTTAAAAGAAACATAAATGTTGATGTAATAATGACCGAATCAGCAACAAAATTTATTTCTCCATTGACATTTGAATCATTGTCACATAATAAAGTAATTGTAGACATGTTTGAAAGTCCAAAATATTGGGAAATAGAGCATATAGCTTTAGCGGAAAAAGCTAAAGTGTTTGCGATAGTTCCAGCTACAGCAAATATAATTGGGAAAATAGCAAATGGTATAGCTGATGATATGCTTACAACGACCGTAATGGCTACAAATAGTAAGGTTATAATTGCACCTGCAATGAATACAAATATGTACAACAACAAAATTACACAGGAAAATATTAAAAAGCTTAAATCATATGGCTACATTTTTGTAGAACCTTGTGAGGGAAGATTAGCTTGTGGGACATACGGTAAGGGCAAATTAGCGGATATTGGAATTATAGAAAGTGAAATTTTAAAATATTTAAATATCTATAATAAAAATGATTATTATGGAAAGAAAGTATTAATAACAGCAGGACCAACAATAGAACCAATAGATCCAGTTAGATACATAACAAATCATTCATCTGGTAAGATGGGATTTGAAATTGCAAAAGCGGTAAAAGAGCGCGGTGGAGAAGCTCTTCTAATTTCTGGGCCAACAAATTTAGAAGATCCACCAGGTATTGAAACAGTACATGTAAATACCGCTTATGAAATGTATGAGAGCGTAATGAAGAGGATATCCAATGTTGATATAGTTATCGGTGCTGCGGCCGTTGCAGATTATCGCCCCGAAAAATTCGAAAAAAATAAAATCAAAAAAGGTGATGATGATTTAATTATAAAATTGACAAGAAATCCGGACATAATATATGAAATAGGGAAAAATAAAGGAAATAGGATTTTGGTCGGTTTTGCTGCAGAAACGGAGAATTTAGTAGAACATGCTAAGGAAAAGATAAAGAAAAAAAATTTAGACCTTATTGTAGCTAATGATGTTACAATAGAAGGTGCAGGGTTTTTGGGTGACACGAATATAATAAAGATTATTGATAAGAATTACAATATTAAAGAATACCCAATAATGAGTAAGGCAAAAGTTGCTCATTTGATACTTGATGAAATAATAAATTTATTATAATAAGGCCAATATGGCTTTTTTTTATGGGGGTATTTATGTTTGCACAAATAGTTTTAAATGAATTTTCTCGAAATACAGAAAAAGTTTTTACATACAAGATACCTGAAAATATGAAAAATTTAGAAATCGGCATGAGGGTCTCTGTACCAATTAACAAAAGTATTGTTGAAGGCTATATCATAAAAATTACTAATTATTCTGAAATACCTGATAATAAATTAAAATATATTATAAATGTATTGGACGATTATAGTATATTTGATGAGAAAATGTTAAAACTCGCTTTTTGGATGAAAGATTATTATAATTGTTTTCTATCTGAAAGCTTACAATGCATTATTCCAACTGGTATTAAAAAAGGTGAGAAAAAAGTAAAAAAAGTGAAACTTAAAAAGGAGTTCTTAAGTAAGATAAAAGAAGATTTTCCTTCAAGGCAATTAGAAATATTAAATTTTCTTAGCAATAAAGATTCTATCTATTTGTCAGATTTAATAAGAAATTTGAATGTGAGTTATTCATCTGTTTATTCATTGTACAAAAAAGGTTTTATTGATATATTCTATGAAGAAGTAGATAGGTTTAATGTTGGCGAATATGCAAGAACAAAAAAACTTGCTCCTACAAAAGAGCAAGAATATGTCATTAGTAAAGTTAAAGATTCCATTGAAAGAGGATTATTTGATAAATATCTTCTTTTTGGGGTCACTGGAAGCGGTAAAACAGAGGTTTATCTGCAGTTAATTGAAAAATGTATTGATATGGGTAAAGATGCTATTGTTTTAGTGCCAGAGATATCATTGACACCCCAGACTATAGAAAGATTTATCTCAAGGTTTGGAAATTTAGTAGCGGTTTTACATAGCGGTTTATCACGGGGTGAAAGATTCGACGAATGGAGAAGGATAAAAAAGGGAGAAGTTAAGGTGGCTGTCGGGGTTAGAAATGCGATTTTTGCACCATTTTCAAATATAGGCTTAATCATTATTGATGAAGAGCATGAAAATACATATAAACAGTCAGATTTTCGTCCAAAATATAATGTAAAAGAAGTAGCAGAGAAAAGATGTGAAATAGAAAAAGCTGTACTATTGTTGGGTTCTGCAACACCACAAATAGAATCATTTTACAGGGCTTTAAAAAATGAATATAAATTGCTAAGACTAAAAGATAGAATTGGGATTGAATTACCAAGAGTTGAAGTTGTTAATATGAGTAAAGAATTAGCTGAAGGAAATAATTCCATATTTAGCAGAAGATTATATAAAGAAATTAAGTTAAATTTAATAAAGGGTGAACAGACAATATTATTTTTAAATAGAAGAGGTTATTCATCTTTCGTTTCTTGCAGAGATTGCGGATATGTTCCTAAGTGCCCAAATTGCGATATATCACTTACATATCACGCTTTTGAAGGTAAACTGAAGTGCCATTATTGCGGTTACAATACTGATATGGTGTCAATATGTCCTAAATGTAAAAGTAAAAGAATAAGGTATTTAGGCATTGGGACAGAACGTATTGAAAAAGACATTAAAAAATTATTTCCTAAGAGCAAAGTTTTAAGAATGGATGTTGATACAACTAAAACAAAGGGGTCCCATGAAAAGATTTTTTATGAATTTAAAAAAGGAAATGCAGATATTTTAATCGGGACACAAATGATTTCAAAAGGATTTGATATACCAAATGTAACACTTGTTGGTGTAATTCTTGCTGATGTGACATTGAATATACCAGATTTTAGATCTGGTGAAAGGACATTTCAACTTTTGACACAAGTTGCCGGTAGAGCAGGCAGAGGTACCAAACCAGGGAGAGTAATAATTCAGACTTATGAAGATGATAATTATAGTATATTAGCAGCAAAAAATCAGGATTATGAAAAGTTTTATAAGGAAGAGATCCATTATAGAGAAATTTTTAAATATCCACCATTTACACATCTCATGAATATAGTAATATATGGAGATATAAAGAATGATGTCATAGATAATGCTGCACGGCTTTATAATATTATTTATAAGACTATTAACAAATCTAATAAAAAGGGTTATAATAAAATATTAGGTCCATCATCTGCACCTATTGAAAGAATAAAAAATAATTATAGATGGCAGATTATTGTAAAATCCAGTGATAGAGGTATTTTACTAGATGTTGCTAATGTTTTAAATACATTAAAAATACAAAAAAATATTAAGATATCTTTTGACCTGGATCCTATTAGTATAATTTAAGGAGGAGTATTAATGGCATTAAGGTATATAAGAAAGATAGGAGATCCAATATTATATAAAAAGGCAAAACCAGTCGATAAGATTGATAAGCATATATTGACAATTTTAAGTGACATGGCCGAAACTATGTACAATGCTGAAGGTGTAGGACTTGCAGCAAATCAAATTGGGATATTGAGAAGACTTGTTGTTATAGATGTCGGAGAAGGGCTGATTGAGCTAATAAATCCGGAAGTTATATATGAAGAAGGAGAACAAATAGGCCCGGAAGGCTGTTTAAGTGTACCAAATGTAACTGGTGAAGTAAAAAGGCCTAAAAAAGTTAAAGTAAAATATTTAGATAGAAATGGAAATCAGAAAGAGATAGATGGTGAAGATTTACTTGCGAGGGCATTAACACACGAAATAGATCATTTAAATGGAGAATTATTTGTTAATAAAGTAATTAGATTTTTAAATGATGAGGAAAAAACGGAGGCTGAATAATTTGAATATCGTATTTATGGGTACACCGGATTTTGCCGTTCCATCATTAAAAAAATTAATAGACGTAGGTTATAATGTATCTGCAGTTGTTACACAGCCAGATAAGCCAAAAGGTCGTGGGAAAAAGCTCTTGTTTCCGCCTGTAAAGGAATATGCTTTAGAAAATAATATAGAAGTTTTGCAACCGCAAAAAATAAAGAAAAATCAAGAAATTTTTGATAAAATAAAGACTTTAAACCCAGATTTTATAATAGTAGTAGCATATGGTAAAATATTGCCGGAAGAAATATTAAATATACCTAAACATGGCTGCATTAATGTACATGCATCGCTTCTACCGAAGTATAGAGGTGCCGCTCCAATAAACTGGGCAATTATAAACGGTGAAAAAGAAACTGGTATCACAACAATGTACATGGAAAAAGGATTAGATACAGGAGATATCCTTATGCAAAGGGCTATACCTATTTTATATGATGATAATGCCGAAACTGTCCATGATAAGCTTGCACAGCTTGGCGGAGAGGTTCTGATTGAAACATTAGAAAGATTAAAAAATGGAACATTAGAACCTACAAAACAAAATGATAATTATGCAACATATGCTCCGATACTTGAAAAATCAATGGGGCAAATTGATTGGAGCAAAAATGCGGATGATATTAGAAATTTGATAAGAGGTTTAAGACCTTGGCCTGGTACATACACTTATTACAATGGAAATATATTAAAAATTTGGAGTGCCGTAGTTGTTGGTGATCAAAGTGATGCAAAACCTGGTACAATATTAGAATCTGGTAAAAATTTAGTTGTAAAATGTGGCTTGAATGCGTTAAAAATTCTTGAAATACAGTCGGAAGGAACAAGGAAAATGAGTATTGGTGAATATTTAAGAGGACATAATATAAAAAAGGGAGAAATGTTAGAGGGGATATAATTTTGACGGGCAAAAAGCGGGTTTTTATAGGATTACTAAGTGTTTTAATTCTTTTATTAATGCTTACTATTGCACTTTTGACATATGTAATCAGAAGTGAAGATTTAATTTTGTTTAATTTATTTATAGGTGTTTTAATTGCACTATTTTCTGTAATTGTATTAATTCTGCTTTTTGGTATATTTGCTTTTGTTTATTCTGTTTACATGAAAAAAACTAATAAAATGCTTAATAATATTATATCTTCTTTAATTGATGGGGCTTATCCTATACTTATAGTTTTGGGAAAGATCTTGGGTTTTAAAAAAGATAAAATACAGCAGTCATTTACAGCTATTAATAATTTCTTAGTAAGTTCAAGAAATATTAAATATAAACAAGAAGATCTTTTGATTCTCGCACCACATTGTATTCAATTTAATGAATGCATATATAAGGTTACAAATGATATTGATAATTGTAGAAGATGTGGGAAATGTCAAGTTAATGATTTGATAAAATTGAAAGAAAAATATGGTGTAAAAGTAGCAATAGCGACAGGCGGAACCTTAGCGAGAAAAGTAGTTAAGGATTTAAAACCAAATGCTATTATTGCTATTGCATGCGAAAGAGATTTAACGAGCGGTATAATGGACGTGAAAAAAATACCCGTTTATGGTATAATAAATGTAAGGCCATATGGTCCATGCTTTAATACAAAAGTTGATATAGGCGAAGTTGAGAAAGCAATAATTAATTTTATGAATGGAGGGTAATTGTATGTTTTGGTTTTATGATCCAACGTATATATTGTTAATACCCGCTTTATTACTTGCAATGTATGCACAGTATAAAGTCCAAAGTACATTTAGCAGGTACACAAATGTGAGAAACAGGTATGGTTATAGAGCTTTCGAGGTTGCAAGAAGATTGCTAAATGAAGCAGGCCTCTATGACGTTAATATAGAGATGATACCAGGTAATCTTACTGATCATTATGATCCAAAGAGCAGGGTTTTAAGATTATCTGAATCTGTGTATGGTAGCGATTCAATGGCAGCAATAGGTGTAGCAGCACATGAAACGGGCCATGCGATACAGCATTCTACAGGATATATTCCACTAATGCTGAGAAATACTATAGTACCTATAGCTAATTTTGGCACGACAATTTCATGGCCACTCTTAATAATAGGTTTTATATTTGGATTTACACAGCTAATTGATATTGGTATTATATTATTCTCTGCGGTAGTTTTATTTCAGATAATAACATTGCCTGTTGAAATAAATGCGAGTAGGAGAGCATTAGCATTGCTAGAGTCAAATGGTCTTTTTATGAGAGATGAGATATATCCTGCTAAACAAGTATTAAAAGCAGCTGCACTGACTTACGTTGCTGCTGCATTTGTATCAATTATGCAGCTTATTAGATTATTCATATTAAGGGATAGGAGGGATTGATTTTTTCTATCCCTCATTTTTTGATTTACTATAAAAAAGCTTACTAGATGGATAAAAAGTAATTTGATAAAAACACTAATAATTGAAATAATTATATATGGAATTGTAGCTTTTGAGGTGTCTTATGAATTCACGTGATATTGCATTTAAAATATTATACGATATTATAGTCAACAAAGGATATTCAAACATAATATTAAATAAATACCTAAGTAATAGTGATATTACTGATGTTGACAAAAATTTTATAAAAGAAATCGTATTTGGTACAATTGAAAGAAAATATACTATAGATTATGTTATAAACATATTAGCAAAGAGTGGAATTGAAAATATTGACAGCAAAGTTTTGATAATTTTGGAAATGGGTTTATATCAAATAAAGTATATGGATAAAGTTCCGGATTATGCTGTTATCAATGAGTCTGTCAACCTTACAAAAAGATATGTTGGTAAATATGCATCTAAATTCGTTAATGCACTTCTAAGAAACTATTTAAGAAAATTGAATCTAATAGAGTTTCCAGATCAAAATAATGATATAATAAAATATCTTTGTGTAAATTTTTCATTTCCGGAATGGATTGTTGAAAGGTTATTAAATAATTATGATAAAAATTTTACAATAGAGATATTAAAATCATTAAATGAGAAGCCAAGGATTTCATATCGGCTTAATACATTAAAATTTAGCCCATTACAATTCGAAAATGAATTAAAATCAAAAGGACTACATTATTCGAAAGGGTTGTATTATGAAGAAGCATATTATATAGATATTAAAAATGTCGATAATAACGAATTATATAAAAATGGATTAATACAAGTTCAAGACGAAGGTTCTATGCTTATTTCAAAAATATTATCACCAAAGCATGGAGAGACAGTAATTGATGTATGTAGTGCACCTGGTGGGAAAACTACACATCTTTCACAATTGATGGAAAATAGTGGTAATATTATTGCTTTTGATAAACATCAACATAAGATTAATTTAATTAATAAAAATTGTAAAAGACTTGGGATTAATAATGTTATGACTATGGTGTTTGATTCAACAAAAGTAAATAGTGATTACATTGACAAAGCGGACAAAGTTCTTGTAGATGTTCCTTGTACTGGGATAGGTATTATAAGAAAAAAACCTGATATAAAATTAAAAAATTATACTAAAAATGACATTGACAAACTAAATAATTTACAATATTTGATACTCAACTCAAGTTCAAAATACGTAAAAAAAGGTGGATATCTTGTTTACAGTACATGTACAATTGGAAAAGAAGAAAATTTTGATATCGTTGATAGATTTTTAAATGAAAATAATAATTTTAGTATCGTTAATTTAACGCCTTTTTTACCAGATATTCTAAGACCTTACGTTAATGAAAAAGGTTATATACAGCTGTTGCCAAATATAAACCATATAGATGGATTTTTTGTATGCAAAATCCAAAGAAATGTGTAATAATTTATGATATAATATTTGTATGATAATTTTGGAGGGTTTTTTTAATTGATTGATTTAAAAAATATGACTTTGGATGAACTTGAAAAATTTTTTATTAATATAGGTGAATCGAAATATAGGGCAAAACAAGTATTTCGATGGATTTATAGAGGAGTTTATAATTTTAAGGACATGTCAGACCTAAAAAAGGAATTACGTTCAAAATTAAATGATATAGCATATATTTCTTCTTTAAAAGTAGTTAAAAAAATGGTATCTAATATTGATGAAACAACTAAATATCTTTTTTTACTAAATGACGACAATATAATTGAAGGTGTTGCTATGAAATATAATTTTGGCAATACTTCATGCATATCTACACAGGTCGGCTGCAATATGAAATGTTCTTTTTGTGCCTCAACTATTGAAGGAAAAGTCAGAAATCTAAAAGCATCTGAGATGATTAACGAAGTTTTGATAATGAATAACGAATATGGAAAAATATCCAATATTGTTCTTATGGGTAGTGGAGAGCCTTTTGATAACTATGAGGAGGTTATGAAATTTATAAAAATTGTCAATAATCCTTTTGGAATGGGAATTGGCATTAGACATATTACTATATCTACATGTGGCATTGTTCCTAAAATATATAATTTTGCTGACGAAAATTTAGGGGTAAATCTTTCTATATCGTTACATGCACCAACAAACGAATTAAGAAATAAATTAATGCCTATTAATAAAGTGTATCCTATTGAAGATCTCATGGATGCTTGTAAATATTATATAAATAAGACCCATAGAAGAGTAACATTTGAGTATTCACTTATTAAAGGTGTAAATGATAGCATAGAGATATGTAAAAAATTGACTGATCTATTAAAGGGGCTTTTATGTCATGTAAATTTAATACCTATTAATTATGTTGATGAAATAGGATTTAAAAAGACCGATAATAATACAATTATGATCTTTAAAAATATACTTGAAAGAGCTGGAATTACATGTACTGTGAGACGTGAACTTGGAAGTGATATTGAAGCAGCTTGTGGTCAGTTAAGAAGAAAATATATGGCTGGAAGGGTGAAGTGATATTATGTTAGTCTATGCTTTAACAGACACCGGCAATGTCAGAGAAAATAACGAGGACTCCTATTATATTTCTAATGATGATAGCCTAAAACTTTTTATCGTTGCCGATGGAATGGGTGGCTGTAATGGTGGCGAAGTTGCAAGCAAATATGCAATTGAATCGGTAGTTAATTATTTTTTGACGCATTACAAAAAATGCAACAAAGATAATGAATCAATTAAAAAATTTATTGTAGATTCTATCACATATGCAAATGAAATGGTCTTTGACAAATCATTTTCAAACTTTAATTTAACTGGCATGGGGACTACATTGACATTGCTCCTTATTGAAAATAGCAATTATTTTATTGGGCATATAGGTGACAGTAGAGCATATTTGATAAGAGAAAATAATCTTAAACAAATAACTGAGGACCATTCATATGTAGAAGAGCTTGTAAAAATGGGAAAAATAACTCAAGAGGAAGCTAGAATACATCCACAAAAAAACATCATAACAAGAGCACTTGGAATTGATGAGGAAATAAAGGTAGATATGTTTACTGGTGAGGTACATAAAAATGATATTTATTTTTTATGTACTGATGGCTTGACAAATATGCTTATGGACGAACAAATCCTAAAAGAATTTGCCGAATCCGAAAAAATAGATGAAGCATGTAATAATTTGATAAAATTAGCAAAGCTTAATGGCGGGTATGATAATATTACAATAGTGGCAGTAAAGGAGGTGTGACAATATGATAGGTAAAATACTTGGCAATAGATATGAGATCCTTGAAAAAATCGGAGAAGGTGGAATGGCAAAAGTATACAAAGCAAAATGCCATCTACTAAATAGGATTGTCGCAATAAAAATATTAAGACCGGAATTTGTAGCTGACGAAGAATTTGTTAAAAGGTTCAAAAGAGAGTCACAAGCTGCTGCAAGTCTTTCACATCCCAATATTGTAAGTATTTACGATGTTGGACAAGAGGGCGATATATATTATATAGTAATGGAGTATGTTAATGGAAAGACGTTAAAGCAGCTGATAAAAGACAATAATGGGCCATTATCTATACCAAAAGCACTTGACATAGCAAGGCAAGTTTGCAAGGCACTTGACCATGCACATAAAAATCATATTGTCCATAGAGATATAAAACCTCAGAATATACTTGTTACGGATGACAATATAGTGAAAGTGACAGATTTTGGTATTGCCAGAGCTGTGAATGGTTCAACTATAACATATAATGGGGATGTACTTGGAACGGCGTACTATTTTTCACCGGAACAGGCAAAAGGTGGTATGACAGATGAAAAGACAGATATTTATTCACTTGGTATAGTTATGTATGAGATGTTAACAGGTAAGGTTCCTTTTGAAGGTGAAAGTCCGATTTCAGTGGCACTTAAGCATATACAAGAAGATATTGTTCCACCTTCTAAGCTTAATCCTAAGATACCACCTAAGCTTGATCAAATTATATTAAAAGCAACTCAAAAGGATATAAATTATAGGTATAAGAGTGCATCAGATTTATTGGATGATATTGAAACGTATATAAGTGATCCTGATAAATTGGTTGTTACAAGTAACAATGACAACAATAGA
Source organism: Thermoanaerobacterium sp. RBIITD (assembly GCF_900205865.1). NCBI lineage: Bacteria > Bacillati > Bacillota > Clostridia > Thermoanaerobacterales > Thermoanaerobacteraceae > Thermoanaerobacterium > Thermoanaerobacterium sp. RBIITD. The sequence continues at coordinate 3,381,979 of NZ_LT906662.1, read as the reverse complement.
ACACGTGTTATGAAAGCAGACGAGGTACATGATAAACTTTTAGATGGAAATGTCGCAAAAAAGAATAGAAAGAGCAGGAAGGCGCTAAAAACCATAGGAATAGTATTGTTAGTTCTTATACTTATGGCATCATTATCATATGGTACAATGTACTTTTTAAATACTCTTACAAAAGTTAACGAAGTGGTTGTCCCTAATATTACCGGCGAAACTCTTGATAAAGCGACAAATATTTTAGAAAACAAAAATTTGAAATTAAGTATTACAGATAGCCAATATAGCGATAAACCGGAGAACACAATTTTATCCCAAAATCCTTCTGCTGGTAAAACAGTTAAAACCGGTAGCACAGTTAATGTTGTAATAAGCAAAGGAAAGCAGGTTACAATTGTACCAAATGTGATTGGCAGCGAGTATAGGGATGCCCAGATTAATATTGAAAAAAGCGGTCTTAAAGCAAATATTATTTGGAATTTTAATGATAAGTATCAAAAAGGTTATGTATATGATCAGAATCCAAGGCAAGGTGTACAAGTTGAAAATAATACTGTTGTAGATATATACGTCAGCAAGGGAATTGAGACTGTCCAGGTACCAAACCTTGTCAATATGACCCTTGACGATGCAACGAAAACACTGGAAGGTTTAGGTTTGAAAGTAGGTACAATAAGCAATCAACCTAAGGACAATCTGCCTGATAATACAGTAATAGACCAAAGTATACAACCTAATACGAGCATTCCTAAGGGTAAATCTATTGATTTAGTTGTAAGCAAGGCAACACAGCAACAGCCGACACAGCAACAGTCACCACAACAGACTTCTGATAACACCAAAACAAAAAATCTTCGTATAGATTTACCAAATAAACAAGGGCAAATGAAAGTTGATGTGTATGTAATTCAGGATGGAAATAAAAATTTGCAATATTCTAATACGCATACCTATCAAGATAGTCCTCTGTATGTTCCCGTAAGTGGAAAGGGAAATGTTATTATTGAAGTTGACATAGATGGCAAGGTATTTGAGACTATGGGGGCGAAATTTTAGTTGATACTAAGCGGCAGAATTGTTAAAGGTATTGGTGGATTTTATTATGTAAATACAGAGCACGGCATTATTGAATGCCGTGCTCGCGGTAAATTTAGGAAAGACAATATAAAACCACTTGTAGGTGATAATGTAGATGTTGATACAAAAAATTTAAAAGACGGATATATACTAAATATTCAAAAGAGAAAAAATGAATTGATAAGGCCACCTGTTTCTAATGTTGACCAGGCTGTAATTACTTTTTCCATTATAAACCCTGCTATAAACAGGAGGCAACTTGATAAAATGCTAATAATAGCAGAAATAAATAAAATATCGGCTTTAATATGTTTGAATAAGATTGATTTAGTAACGCCTGAAATCTATGATCCTATTTGTAAAGTTTATGAGAGTTTAGGATATATAGTTATTCCTATATCAAAGATTACTGGTGAAGGAATTGATAAATTAAAATCAAATTTATTAGGAAAGACATCATTTTTTACAGGGCCATCTGGTGTTGGAAAATCATCATTAATAAACTGTATTCAAAACATATATACGCAAGAAACTGGTGAATTGAGCCCAAAAATATCAAGGGGAAAGCATACTACTCGGAGTGTCGAACTAATGCCTATTGAAAATGGCTATATACTTGATACACCTGGCTTTGCATCATTAAATCTAAATATAGATGAATTAGAACTTAGACATTATTTTAGAGATTTTAAAGGTCATGAAAATAATTGTAGATTTACATCATGTATTCACGTAAATGAACCAGATTGTGGTGTTAAGAATGCAGTACTGAATGGCTTAATAGATAAAAATAGATATTCTAATTATTTGAACTTGTTGAATGAATTAAAATCAAATAAAAGGAGGAAGTAATAAATAATGGAAATATCTCCTTCGATACTATCAGCAGATTTTAGCAATTTATTAGCTGAAGTAAAAAAAGTTGAAAGAGCAGGAGTAGAATATTTGCACATCGATGTTATGGATGGACATTTTGTACCCAATATTACGATAGGACCTGTTGTTATAAAATGTTTGAAAGATAGAACAAATATCCCATTTGATGTGCATCTAATGATAGAAGATCCTGATAAGTATATTAAAGATTTTGTAGAATCTGGTGCTAAAAATATAACAGTACATCAAGAAGCATGTGTGCATCTTGATAGGACGATACAGTATATTAAGTCTATGGGAATTAAGGCTAGTGTTGCATTAAATCCTGCGACATCTTTAGGAACATTAAAATATATTTTACCATATGTAGATATAGTACTTATAATGACTGTAAATCCAGGATTTGGTGGACAGAAATTTATTGATGTTATGTATGAAAAAATAAAGGAACTTTCTACAATTAGAAAAAAGAGAGCCTTAAAATTTAAAATTGAAGTTGATGGTGGAATTAATATTAACAATATTAAAGATATAGTTTTAGCCGGTGCAGATATCATTGTTGCAGGATCTTCAATTTTCGGTTGTGGGGATCCAGAAGTAAATATTATTAATTTAAGAGAGGCAATTAAATAATGAAAACTTGTATTGTATCAAATGGAACAGTAAATGATTATAACTATATAAAAAAAATAATAGAAAGTTGTGATTTTGTAATTTGTGCAGATGGCGGTACTAACATTGTATTTAAAATGAATATTATCCCGAATATAATTGTTGGGGATTTAGATTCAGTTGATAAAAAAATACTTGATTATTATAAAGAAAAGGGTGTAAAAATAGAGAAACATCCTGTTATGAAAGATGAAACAGACACTCAAATTGCTACATTAAAGGCTATAGAAATTGGTTCAGATGAAATTGTATATGTAGCTACGATAGGAAGCAGATTTGATCATTCTATCGCAAATTTATCTTTGCTACTATATCTTCTTAAAAGACATATTAAAGGAACGATAATAAATGAGAAAAATGAAATTCATTTAATAGATAGCTCAATAGAATTACTAGGCAATAAAGGAGATATAGTTTCATTAATACCTTATTCCAGTAATGTAGAGGGGATATATACAAAGGGATTATATTATTCATTATCTGGCGAAAATATGTCATTGGAATTCCCATATGGAATAAGTAATGTTTTTGTTGAAAAAAAAATTAGCGTAAAAATTGATAATGGTTTACTATTGGTAATAAAATCTAATGATTAGTAACATAACCCCTCCATTTTGAATAAAATATTATTAGAAAAAAGGAGGGGTATGTAATGTGGAATAAGCTATATTATAAGTTAAAGAAACTTAATAAAGATTTGAATTATTCAATTGGTTATATAGTCATTTCATTAGGAATCATTATTCTTGTTATGTACATACCTGGGTGGCTGTGGATGGTATTATTAGGGCTCGTTGTTATCACGATTGGATATTACATTAATGCATATTTCAAGTGATAAAGCATAGTTTAATATAGAAATATTAAGGGGGTTGACTATGAAAAATAAAAAAGAACCGAAAGTCTTTTATTTTAAGTTACCTGCTTTTTTCAGAAAATTGTTAAGTGTATTTAACAAAAGTAGTAAATAAAAAAGCGTGCAATTATGCACGTCTTTCTTTTATATGGCTCTTTTAACTCTTCCTGACCTTAAGCATTTTGTACAAACATTTATTCTCATAGGTGTACCATTTACAATTGCTTTAATATGTTTTAAATTAGGCTGCCATTTTTTAATTGATTTTCTGTGGGAGTGACTATATTGATATCCTGCCATCGGTGTTTTACCACAAACATCACATTTTCTCATTGTGTGCACCTCCTTTTGCTGCTAGTATTATTTTAGCAAAAAAACAAATTTTCATCAAGTTTATCGTCAACACATTTACTTATCGCTTATGGCAACAAAGATATTTTATCATTATATTTGATACCTGTAAATACCTTTTTGTATTTTTTACTTCGGAAATCTATTTATTTTAACATATAAAAGTATAGAAATTCATTTAACCAAAAGTTAACAATATTATTTTTAAATTATTGATGATTTTTTATTGTTAAGGTAAAATATAATTATGATAGGAGGTTATAAATATGAGTGAATCAACAAATGGTCTAGGTAAAATAGATATTTCTAACGATGTTATATCATCTATCGCCAGTTATGCGGCGTCTGAATGCTATGGAATAGTCGGTCTTGGAAAACGAGGTCCTGATGGACTTATAGAACTTTTCAAGAATGAACAGTCAGGTAAGGGAATTAAAATAACATCTGAAGAAGATGGTATCATTGTAGATTTATATATTATCATAGAATATGGAGTTAACATAAAATCTGTTGCAACAAATATTATTGAAAAAGTAAAATACACGGTAGAAACTTTTACTGGACTAAAAGTAAAAAATGTTGTTGTAAACATACAAAGCATAAAAGTTGATAACTGAGGAGGAAGTTATATTGGATTATTTAGATGGAAGAACCTTGAAGCTTATTTTTAAAGGAGGTTCTCAATATTTATCGAATAGAAAAGATGAGGTAAATCGGTTAAATGTATTTCCAGTACCAGATGGTGATACTGGCTCAAATATGGCATATACTTTAGAGTATGCTGTTAAAGAAATGGAAAAGTCATCCGATAATATAAATGACATATTGAATAATTTGTCACGTGGTGCATTGCTTGGTGCAAAGGGAAATTCAGGCGTAATATTATCACAAATAATAAGAGGTTTTGCTAAAAGTCTTTTAAATCATAAAAAGATTACTACAAAGGATTTTGCTGACGCTTTAAATTCCGGTTCCAGCGTAGCTTACAAAGCAGTTATGAAACCTACTGAAGGAACGATACTTACTGTATTAAAGGATTGTGCAATTGAAGCTATTAGGCTTAGTAAAATTAAAGACTTTGAAGAATTCATGGAAGGTATTGTTAATGCAGCTTCTAAATCGGTAATGAGGACACCGAATCTTCTTCCTGTACTTAAACAAGCAGGCGTTGTTGACTCTGGTGGTAAAGGATTTTTATTTATATTAACTGGAATGTTAGAAGTAATAAAGGGTAAAGAAATAAGCAAACCAACTGTAAGTACAGAAGACTTTGCGAAGCCTTGTGATACATTCGATATTAAATATGGCTATTGTACAGAAATGTTAGTGAAGGCTAATTCGAACTTTTCTGAAGAACTTAAAAATGAAATCGAGAGATATGGAGATAGCTTAATTGCTTTTGGAGATGATGACTTAATAAAGGTTCATATTCACACAAATGATCCAGGATTAGTTCTTCAAAAGGGACTGAAATTTGGCGAATTAGTTAAGGTTAAAATTGATAATATGAAAATACAGCATGAAAATACTATTATAGAACCTCAAGTAAAAACGAATAAAAAATCTGATACACCAATAAAGAAATATGGAATTTTAGCCGTTTCACACGGTGAAGGCATTAAAAAAATATTTAATGATTTGGGTTGTGATGTTGTAATTGACGGTGGGCAGACAATGAATCCCAGTACCGAAGACATTTTAAATGGTATAGAAAAGATAAATGCCGAAAATATAATTGTTTTTCCGAATAACAAAAATATAATTATGACATGTGAACAAGCAATGAGTATGTCAAAGAAAAATATTTTTGTTATAGCGACAGAAAGTTTTAACCAAGCAATAAGTGCTATAATTAATATCAATATGGATGAAGATGTTGACGAAACAATAAGAAAGATAAATGAGACTATAGAAAATGTTAAGACGATTGAAATTACTTATTCAATAAGAGATTCTGTGATTGATGAAAGAAATATAAAAAAAGGTGATATTATAGGATTTATAGATGGAAAATTATCTGAAGTTGGAAATAATTATAATGAAGTTGCGAAGCAACTTATAATTAATAATATAACTGATGAAACTTCATTAATAACCATTTTTTATGGTAAAGATGTTGATGAGAATGATGCAAAAGAACTTCAAAATGCAATCGAGTTTGATGGAGATATTGCTATTCAATACGGTGGTCAACCATTATATTATTACATTATTTCCATCGAATAAGGTGATATTATGAACCTTGATAAGCCAATACAATATGTAAAAGGTGTTGGACCTAGAAGAGCCAATATTTTAAAAAAAATAGGAATTGAAACTGTCAATGATGCACTTGAATACTATCCAAAAGATTATGATAATCGCTCAAACATCATGAAAATAGATGAACTCAAAATAGATGAAAAACAAACATTTAAGGCATGTATAGCAGGAAATGCAAGAGAATATAAAGTGAGAAGATTAACTATTACAAAAATACCTGTAAAAGATGGCACCGGGGCAGTTGAATTAATTTGGTATAACCAACCGTATATAAAAAATAATTTTAAACTAGGTGAGGAATATATCATAAATGGAAAAGTATCATATAAATATGGTCAGATATGTATAGAAAATCCTATAATGGAAAAAAGTGAGTTGATAAATGTAAATACAGGAAGGATAGTCCCGATATATAAGCTGACAGATGGTTTAAGCCAAAAAGTTCTTAGGAATATAATTTTTAATGTTATAAATGAAAATATAGATAATATAGAGGAAATTTTTGATGAAACTTTCTTGAGAAAATATAATCTTATTAATATAAAAGATGCAATAAGAAATATTCATTTTCCTAAAACTGAAGATTTATTAAAAAAATCAAAATATAGACTTATATTTCAGGAATTTTTCCTTTTACAGCTTGGATTAAACTTAATCAAAAATAAATATAAATCTTTTAGAGATGGAATAAAATTCAATCCTATAGACCTGACCGAATTCCTAAGAAGTTTACATTTTAAGCTAACTAATGCACAGGAACGTGTATTAGATGAAATATTAAATGATATGTATTCTGGGAAAATTATGAATCGGCTTTTACAGGGTGATGTAGGATCAGGAAAAACTATTATAGCAGCGATTGCAATGTATGTTGCTGTTATGAATAAATATCAGGCGTCAATAATGGCACCAACGGAGATACTCGCAAAACAGCATTTTGCTACACTTTATGAATTATATAAAAAGTTTAACATTAAAATTGAATTGTTAACAGGGAGCATCAGTACAAAAAGAAGAAATGAAATACTTGAAAAAATTAAAAATGGGGATATTGATATTGTAGTTGGCACTCATTCAATAATTGAAGACAATGTAAAATTTAAAAATCTTGGCCTTTGCATTACCGATGAACAACATAGATTTGGAGTACATCAAAGAGCTATGTTCAAGGAAAAGGGGAAACAGACAGATGTACTTGTAATGACAGCAACGCCAATTCCAAGGACACTTGCTTTAATGTTATATGGAGACCTTGACATATCGATAATTGATGAATTGCCACCAGGCAGAAAAAAAATAGAAACATATGTTATTAGTTCATCCTTAAGGGAAAGAGCATATAAATTTGTTATTAATGAAATCAAAAAAGGAAGGCAGGCGTATATAGTTTGTCCACTAATAGAAGAGTCTGAGGTGATAAATGCAAAGTCAGCTGAAATCGTATATAATGAAATATATAAAGGCATTTTTAAAGACTACAAAGTAGGTCTAATACATGGTGGAATGACGCAAAATGATAAAAATCGAATAATGTATGATTTTGTTGATGGACAGATAGACATACTTGTCTCAACGACAGTTATTGAAGTCGGTGTAAATGTTCCGAATGCCACTGTAATGGTTATTGAAAATGCGGAAAGATTTGGATTAGCTCAATTACATCAATTAAGAGGACGTGTCGGTAGGTCTACATATCAATCATATTGTATACTTATTGCATATTCGTACTCTGATATAACAAAAAAGAGATTAAAGGTAATGACTGAAACAAATGATGGATTTAAAATTGCCGAAAAGGACCTTGAAATTAGAGGACCAGGTGAATTTTTTGGTGTAAAACAGCATGGTTTACCTGAATTAAAGATAGCGAACATTTTTGAAGACATTGATATATTGAAAAAGGCGCAAAAATCAGTTGAAGAAATTATTAATAATGATTTTACACTTAATGCACATTCTAGCATAAAAAATGAATTGTTAAAACAATTTAAAGATAAACTTGATGGAATTATTTTAAATTGATTTTTTAGAAGAAGGGAATGATAGTTACCATGAGTAAAATTGCAATTGTAACAGATAGCGTAACAGATATACCGGATGACCTAGTAAAAATATATAATATTTATGTTGTTCCATTAACAATAAATATTGATGATGTATCATACAAAGATGGAATTGATTTAAAAAAAGACGAATTTTATAACCTTATAAATTCAGGCAAGATTCCGTCAACATCACAAATTTCACCTATAGAATTTATGGATGTTTTTAATGATTTATTAAAGAGTTATGATAAGATTATTTGTCTTATATTATCTTCCAAATTAAGCGGTACATATCAATCTGCATTGATTGCAAAGTATAATTTGAATACTGATAAAATTACTGTAATAGATTCGAAAAATTTTTCTCTTGGTAATGGATTTATTGTGCTTGAGGCAGCAAAAATGGCAAAAGACGGAAAAGCATATGATGAAATTATAAAAAAGATAAATGATATGATTCCTAAGATGAGATATATCATGATTTTTGATTCTTTAGATTATCTATATAGAGGTGGACGTTTAAAAAAGTCACAAGCTTTACTGGGAAGTATACTAAGTATAAAGCCTATTATAGTAAATAATGATGGAGAATTAGCAATTAAGGACAAAGTCAGGGGGCGAAAGAATGCAATAAAATGGATAATAAATTACATGAAAGAGACTAAAATTAATTTTGAAAATAAAGAAATAGGATTATTGCATTCAGATAGAGAAGAGTTTATGAATGAAATAGAATATGCCTTAAGAAATGAATTTGGGGTAACAAAATTTATAAAAAATAGAGCAGGTTGTTCAGCTGGTGTACATGCTGGTCCATCTGCTGTCGGCGTTTTTTTTGCATTAGATTAAAATAAACCATTTATATCATCTTTATACATTTTTGCTAATAAAATTATAGTTTATTAAATTTGCTTTTGGTTAAATTAATAATACAAAAGCAAATGGAGGTGATAAAAATGGCAGTAGGTTCAGAAACTAAAAATCCTCTTGTAGTGAGAGAAGCCAAGCAAGCTATGAGCAAATGGAAATATGAAATAGCAAATGAGCTTGGAATAAATCCTCCAGCTGATGGTTATTGGGGAACACTTACATCTCGTGATTGCGGTGCTGTAGGTGGAAACATGGTAAAAAAGATGATCCAGATGGCAGAAAGCCAGATTGCTAATAAAGGTACAATAAAATAAATAAAAAGGATATCCTTCGGGATATCCTTTTTATTTATTTGTTAGTATATATGTAAATATTAACAGGTATATATACAGCGTATATGGTTAAATTAATAATGAAATCATTAAATGGAGGTGATAAAAATGGCAGTAGGTTCAGAAACCAAAAATCCTCTTGTAGTGAGAGAAGCGAAACAAGCTATGAGTAAATGGAAATATGAAATAGCAAATGAACTTGGAATAAATCCTCCAGCTGATGGTTATTGGGGAACACTTACATCTCGTGATTGCGGCGCTGTAGGTGGACACATGGTAAGAAAGATGATCCAGATGGCAGAAAGCCAGATTGCTAACAATGGAACAATAAAATAAATAAAAAGGGCAGCCTTCTTGGATGCCCTTTTATACATATAATAATCCAGGTAGTAAACTACCTGGATTGGGAGAGGAGAAATTGAAGGAAGAATTTTGGGGAAATTGTTTTCCCGATTATATTATTGTCCATATTTCAAATAATTTATACATTTTTTTGTATCTAATCGTAAAATATGCTAAAATATTTTATTATTGGAGCATTCCTGTAATAAAAAAATATAAGATTTGAAATAAAAAGTACCTCCTGATAAAATACAAGATGTCGATTGTTCATCGTAACACGACTCTCAAATAACAAGGAGGTACCTAATATGAAGTATAACCAAAATTTAAAGATATTGCAAATAACAGAAAAGACATTAATTGTAGGTGTAGACATTGCTAAAGAGACACACCACGCAAGAGCTTTTGATTTTAGAGGAATAGAATACGGTAAGCGTATTGAATTTAGCAATGACAGTGATGGAATGGAAAGATTCTTTAAATGGGCTGCAGAGATTATGAATAAAAGCAACAAAGAGCATCTGATGGTTGGTATGGAACCAACAGACCATTATTGGCTCTGCTTTGCACAGTTTCTTAGTGATAAGAGCCATAAGGTGGTACTGGTAAATCCATTTCACGTAAAGAGAAGTAAGGAATTTGATGATAACTCGCCAACTAAAAATGACAGGAAAGACCCTAAGACAATTGCAATGCTAGTTAAAGATGGAAGATATGTTGAACCTAATATACCTGAGGGTATATACAGCGAGCTTAGAATTGCAGTGGACATAAGGGAAAGGCTTACAAAAGACTTAAATAAGATAATGAACCGGGTTGCAAGATGGCTAGATATATATTTCCCTGAGTTTAATAAAGTTTTTGCGGATTGGGAAGGGAAAGCGGCACTGATAACATTAAAAGAATTTCCAACGCCTGCAAAGATATTAGGGATTGGAGCTGAGGAAATACTTGCAGCTTGGAAGAAGGAAGTTAATCGTGCGGTAGGTATAAAGAGGGCTTTAAAGCTTATAGAAGCTGCCAGTGAAAGTGTTGGTAAAAGAGATGGCATTGAGATGGCAGAGATAGAGATAAAAGTTATACTTGAACAGTACGAAATGCTTGTAAAGCAGTTTAAAAAAATAGAAAGCAAAATAGAAGAGTTTTTATGTAAATACCTGGTGCTAGTGAAATGCTAGGTATAAAAGGTGTAGGAGTAATAACAGCAGCAACATTTATTGCTGAAGTTGGCGATATAACAAGATATGAGCATCCAAAACAAATCCAGAAGCTTGCGGGTTACAATCTGGTTGAGAATAGTTCAGGGCAGCATAAAGGGCAAACCACCATAAGCAAAAGAGGACTAAGAAGTTTAAGAAGTGCCCTGTACAAAATGGTGATGCCCATACTTGCAAACAATAAAGAATTTCAGAAATTGCACAAATACTACACCACAAGAAAAGAAAACCCGCTAAAAAAGAAACAATCAATGATAGTATTATGCTGCAAGCTAATCAGAATATTTTTTGCCATACTGAAAAAAGGAGTAAAATACGACTTGATATACATGATGGCTTCTTTGAAGATCGTGAGAATCTGAGAATGAGTGAGATATTAAAAGAAAATCAAGGATTATAGAGGGAGGTGAAATTTTGAGGATCGTATCTGGAATTGCAAAGGGAAGAAAACTCAAATGTCCTTCAGGGAAAAAAATAAGACCAACATCTGACATGGTAAAGGAAGCACTTTTTAATATGATTGGTTCAGACATTATAGAATCAAGGTTTTTAGATTTATTTGCAGGAACAGGAAATATTGGAATTGAAGCATTAAGTAGGGGGGCAGCTATTTGCTACTTTGTAGAAAAAGTATATAATAATATTAAATATATAAAAGAAAATATAAAAGTACTTGAATCAACGGAAAACGCTAAAATATTGCATATGGATGCGAATTATGCACTAAATTATTTTAAAGAGATGGATATAAATTTCGATATTATATACATAGATCCTCCATATTATCAAAAATTATATGTAGAACCTTTAAATAAAATTAGTGACTATAAAATACTCAGTGATAATGGATATATAATTGTTGAGCATCATAAGAAGGATATTTTAGATGATACTTATGGTAATTTAAAAAAATTAAGAGAACAAAAATATGGTGAAACAAGACTTACATTTTATAAGGAGGTCACACATGAAGATTGCGGTATATCCGGGTAGTTTTGACCCGGTTACAAACGGACATCTTGACATTATAAAAAGAGCTTCAAAGGTATTTGATAAATTAATAGTCGCAGTTTTAGTTAATCCATCAAAAAATCCAATGTTTTCAGTTGAAGAACGGGTGGAGTTGTTAAAAGAGGTGACCAATGATATTGGCAATGTTGAAATAGATTGTTTTTCGGGGCTCCTCATTGATTATCTTGAAAAAGTTAATTCAAAGATTATAGTAAAAGGATTAAGAATGATTTCGGATTTTGAATATGAATTTCAAATGGCACTTATTAATAAGAAATTAAATCCAGAGATTGAAACAATTTTTTTTATGACAAGTAATAAATACGGCTACTTGAGCTCAAGTGTTGTAAAAGAAGTTGCTAGTTTTGGGGGGTGTTTATCTGATCTTGTTCCAGACACTGTAATTAGACATATTTTTAAAAAATTAAAAAAATAAGGGGGAAAACACATGGAAGAAACTGAAAATCTTGAAGTTTTAAGTTTGTTAGAAACACTGGAAGATTATATTGAAAAGAGTTCTACAATTCCATTATCGCAAAAAGCAATTGTAAATAAAGAAGAGTTGCTTGAACTTATAAAACAGATTAGAATAAAAATACCCGACGAATTGAAAAGAGCAGAATGGATAAAACAAGAAAAGCAAAAGATATTAATAGAAGCACAGCAAGATGCCGAGACAATTATAAAAGAAGCTGAACAAAGAATAAAACAAATGGTTAACGAAAGCGAAATTGTTAAAAATGCCGAGAAAAAAGCATCTGAAATAATATCTCAAGCACAATCAAATGCAAAAGAAATAAGATTAGGCAGCAAAGATTATGCAGATGAACTATTGGGTAATCTTGAAAAAAATATTACCGATCTACTTAATACTATTAAAAACAATAGAAATGAATTAAGGGGCATTAAATAATTATGTCCCTTTATGTATTAATGCAAACATATATGATATTAAGATAAATATTAAAATTGAAATAATGAGAATAAATGACGATAATTGAAAAACATTAAACATATAAGACAAATTATATTGATAAAATACTGGTGCTATGGAGGATTCGCCAATATCGATGAATTTAAGAATGAAATAAGAATATAATGCTGCTAAAATACTATGAATAATTTTTGCTAAAAAATATGGTGCATAACTTATTTTTGCTTTACTAATAACTCCAAGTACTTGCCCATGTGTTGAAAAACCTCCCCAAGCCAATATTGAGCTTATCAATATTACTTTTTGATATAAGGGTGCTGTTGATTGGCTTATAAGTTTAGAACCAATCGTTATTTCCATAAGACCACTTATATAACCGGATATTATATTTTTATCGAATCCCAATGATATAAAGATTGGAGAAACCAATTTCCCAAGTATACTTATAATTCCGTATACTCTTAAAAATTCAATCAAAACAGAAAAAATAATGATATATCCTCCTATTAGTAGCATTGTATTCATTGAGGATTTAACAGCATCACCAAGTATATTTCCAAAATTTTTAGCATTTTCTTGTTTATTTTTTTTATAAAAATTATTAACAGAATTTATATTTATTTTGCCTTGAACTTTTTGTTTGTAGTTTCTAAAAATAAGACCTGTTGTCATTGCACCCATATAATTTGATATCATTAATATGTAACCAACTTTAGGGCTATTAAACATTCCCATTGCTACTGCACCTAACATGAATAAGGGACCAGAATTGTTACAAAATGTCATCAATCTCTCTGCTTCAATAGTATTTATCATCTTTTCTTCCCACAGTCTTGCTATAATCTGAGCACCAATTGGATAACCGGAAGTATATCCTACTGCCATTGCAAATGAGCCACTTCCCGGAACCTTGAAAATAGGTCTCATTACTGGTTCTAACAATTTTCCAAAAGTAAAAACAAATCCCAATTGTAATAATAATTCTGAACCTATAAAGAAGGGCAATAATGCCGGAAACACGGTAAATAGCCATAAGTTAATTCCACTTTTTGCAGCTTTGAGGGAGTTACCTGGGAAGATTATAATTGACAGAACCGCGAATAAAATTAAAATAATCAACATCCCATGATTTAATTTTTTGATATTCAAGATTTATCCCCCTTTAATGATTCCATATTATATATTTATTTTATGGAGGATAATAAAATGATTATTTTAGCATAATTATTTCACGTGTAAAATCAAGACCAGCATTGGAGCTTTTTTTAAATGAAAGGGAATAGATATCTGTTGCAAATAGGTCTCTTTCAAACATTAAAGAATCATTTAATATTTTTTTATAATTTGAAACTTTTGTTATTAAAGGCAAAGTTGACTTAGCTTTTATCATTTTCATTAATTCTAATCCTTTTTTATTAAAACCTAAAACTCTTATATAATTAGGGCCATCATAAGAAGTATATAGTTTAGAATTTATACCAAGTAGAACATGTAATAATATTCTTCTTATCCTGCTTTCAGTGTATCTTTTTGATTTTATATTTTTGATTAGTTCTGAGATATTGCCACAATTACGTGAGGCCATATATATGCGATTTTGAAGGCCCTCCGTTATGTCAAAAACACTATTTAAATTATAATTGTTTCTTAATAAGTATATGATTATACTGCTAAAATTATCTAGTGTAACAGGCCCAAAACCATTACTAATACAATATTCTAAAATATCAGTAGAATATTTAGGCATAAAATTATTAAGTACTGAAAAACTTTTATTTATAATGTTTTTTCTCAAATAATTTGCACTTGCAAAAGAATTAACGGTTTCCGTAGAATTATAACCTGGCCCATATCTCTTTATAGTTATAGGTTTTATATTGCTCTTTAATCTTATGAGGCTTTTCAAATATTCAACCCCAAGTATATTATTTGGGTCTTTTATAATTTTACTAATTTTTGGTCCTAAAAACCTATTTAATGCTATTTCTCTGGCTTTAGCAAATGTAATTCCAAGTCTTAGCTGCTCTTTTAAAAATAATTTATATTGTTCCGGTTCTTCAACCAAAAATTTAGCTATATTATATAAATCTTCAATTGAACCATTTTCACTTCCAAATGAAACATAATCAACTATATTCAATGAATCAAGCAATTTAATTGCACCATATGCAAATTTTTCAGCAGTTGATACTGCATATATAACCGGTAATTCTATTACTAGGTCGATACCTGATAAAATCGCCATTTTTGTTCTTGACCATTTATCAATTATTGAGGGTATTCCCCTTTGCACAAAATTACCGCTCATTATGGCTATAACGTAATTAGCCTTAGTTACTTCTTTTGACTTTTTAATATGATATACATGGCCATTGTGAAGTGGATTATATTCAACAATTAAACTTAAAATATTCATTTTAAAAACCTTTCTAAAAAAATCTTTAATTTACTTATTATTTTAATAAAAATATGTTAAAATGTAAAATGTGTATACAAATAATTTTCTCCAATATAGTATTAAAATTTTATGGAGAAATTATTGATATAAATATTTTATGAAGGGGAGATATTTTATGAGCGTCGTACAAGATATTATTGAAAAAGCGAAAAAAAATAAGAAGAAAATTGCTTTACCTGAAGGAGCTGAGCCAAGAACATTAAA
Source organism: Thermoanaerobacterium sp. RBIITD (assembly GCF_900205865.1). Lineage (NCBI taxonomy): Bacteria > Bacillati > Bacillota > Clostridia > Thermoanaerobacterales > Thermoanaerobacteraceae > Thermoanaerobacterium > Thermoanaerobacterium sp. RBIITD. Next base: position 3,366,478 of record NZ_LT906662.1, on the reverse strand, counting down.
GGCTGCTGAAATTGTATTAAAAGAAGGTATTGCGGATTTAGTATTGCTAGGAAATGTTGACGAAATAAAAGAAGCAGCAAAAGGGTTAGACATTTCAAAAGCGGAAATTGTTGATCCTATTAAATCGGAAAAATTTGATACATATTCAAATGACTTTTATGAATTACGTAAAGATAAAGGCATGACACCTGAAAAAGCTAGAGAAACAATAAAAGATAGCATATATTTTGGTTGTATGATGGTAAAAGAAGGTTATGTAGATGGAATGGTTTCAGGCGCAATTCATCCCACAGCAGATTTATTAAGACCTGCATTTCAAATTGTTAAAACAGCACCAGGTGTGAAAGTTGTGTCGAGCTTTTTTATAATGGAAGTACCTAATTGTAATTACGGTGAAAATGGCATATTTATTTTTGCTGATTGTGCTGTTAATCCATCTCCAAATGCAGAAGAACTTGCATCTATTGCTGTTCAATCAGCTAATACGGCTAAAACATTGGTAGGAATAGAACCAAGAGTTGCAATGCTTTCATTTTCGACAAAAGGTAGCGCATCCCATGAATTAGTAGATAAAGTAAGAAATGCAACAGAAATCGCCAAAAAGATGGCTCCAGATGTTCTTATTGATGGAGAATTACAATTGGATGCTGCACTTGTCAAAGAAGTAGCAGAATTAAAAGCACCCGGCAGTCCTGTTGCTGGGAAAGCTAATGTACTTATATTCCCAGATCTTCAAGCAGGAAATATTGGCTACAAACTTGTTCAAAGGCTTGCAAGGGCAAATGCAATTGGCCCAATAACACAAGGTATGGGAGCACCTATAAATGATTTATCAAGAGGTTGTAGCTACGAAGATATAGTTGATGTTATTGCTACAACGGCTGTACAAGCCCAATAATATTATATTGGAGATGATAATATGAAAATACTTGTTATAAATTGTGGAAGCTCATCATTAAAATATCAATTAATTGAGACAAATGGTGGAAAGGTATTGGCAAAAGGACTTGCAGAAAGAATTGGTATCAATGATTCTTTATTAACACATAATGTAAATGACAATAAGATAAAAATTAAAAAGGATATGAAAGACCACAAAGATGCAATTAAAATGGTCTTAGATGCGTTAATAAATAGTGAATATGGTGTTATAAAAGATATGTCGGAAATTAATGCTGTTGGACATAGAGTTGTACACGGTGGTGAAGCTTTTACCGGCTCTGTATTGATAACTGATGATGTGCTAAAAGCAATAACTGATTGTATTGAATTAGCACCATTGCATAATCCAGCAAATATAGAAGGAATTAAAGCATGTCAGCACATCATGCCGAATGTTCCAATGGTTGCAGTATTTGATACGGCATTTCATCAAACAATGCCGGATTATGCATATTTGTACTCTATTCCATACGAATATTATGTTAAATACAGAATTAGACGATATGGGTTTCATGGAACATCACATAAGTATGTTTCAAGAAGAGCAGCTGAAATACTTAATAGACCAATAGAAGATCTAAAAATAATAACATGCCATCTTGGCAATGGTTCAAGTATAGCTGCAATTAAAGGTGGTAATTCTATTGATACAAGTATGGGATTCACACCACTCGAAGGATTAGCTATGGGTACACGTTCAGGAAACATTGACCCATCAATTATTTCATATCTTATGGAAAAAGAAAATGTAAGTGCTGAAGAGGTCATAAATATTTTAAATAAGAAATCGGGCGTGTATGGTATTTCGGGAATAAGCAGTGATTTTAGAGATATAGAGGAAGCAGCATTTAAAGATGGTAATAAGAGAGCACAGTTATCTCTTAATATCTTTTCATATAGGGTAAAAAAGACAATAGGTTCATATGCAGCTGCAATGGGCGGTATAGATGCGATTGTCTTTACAGCTGGTGTTGGTGAGAATAGCCCGGAAATAAGAGAATCTATTCTCGAAGGACTTGATTTCTTGGGTTTTAAACTTGATAAAGAAAAGAACAATGTAAGTGGTAAAGAAGCTATAATATCTACGAATGATTCTAAAGTAAAGATAATGGTAGTTCCTACAAATGAAGAATATATGATTGCGAAGGATACAGAAAAAATTGTAAACACTATCGCATAGCATCCTTGACAAATGATAACCCCATTAGTATAATTATTTTTGGCAATTATATTGGGGTGAGATAATGAAAATAGATTTATCGAAAATAAAGGGACATAGGGGCCGCATCATTGAAGTAAATTATTATGAAGATATCAGTTTTTTGGAAGCAAATAACAATAAATATGTAGTGAATAGTCCAGTAAATGTTTCAGGTACAATTGCAGGTGGTGATCAAGGTATACTACTTAAACTATTAGTAAGTAGTAGCATAATTGCAACTTGTGATAGATGTCTTGAAGAGTTTGTATATGATTTTAAGATTCCAATCGATGAAATCTTAAATAATATGGATGAGGATTATTCTCTTGAGGTTGAAGACGACAAATTAGATTTAACAAAAATTGTTATTGAAAATATTGTACTTTCATTGCCAATGAAGTTTATTTGCTCAATAAATTGTAAAGGCTTATGTCCTGTTTGTGGTAAAAATCTAAATCATGAAAAATGCAATTGCCAGAGAAAAGAAATTGATCCACGTCTTTCAGTATTAAATAAACTACTACAAAAAATGTAGGAGGTGTGACATATGCCAGTTCCAAAACGTAGGACATCAAAAGCAAGAAGAGATAAGAGAAGACATAGCTATAATTTATCAGCACCAGCTTATGTATTGTGCCCACAATGCCATGAACCTAAAATGCCTCACAGAGTTTGCATTAACTGTGGTTATTATGATGGAAAAGAAGTTATTAAGGTTGAAGAAAAGTAATGGAGTTTACTCTATTACTTTTCTTTTTTCTTGACTTTTATATTGCAGGTAATTTATAATTATGAGTAAGTCATAAAAACAACTTATATTTGGAGCTGATAAGGTGGCTACAAAGCTAAATAAGAAAGAAAGATTAAAACAGTTAAAGATAAAGATAAATGAAAATCCCTTTTCTACAGATGATGAACTTGCAGAATTATTTTCAGTTAGTGTTCAAACAATTAGACTTGATAGAATGGAACTCGGTATACCGGAATTACGTGAAAGAATAAAAAATGTAGCGGAAGAGAACTATCATAAAGTAAAAGCAATAGTTGGTAGTGAAATTGTTGGTGAGCTTATTGATTTAGAGCTTGGCAAAGGTGGAATTTCTGTTTTTGAACCAACATCTGATATGGCTTTTTTAAAGACAAAGATAATAAGGGGCCATTACATTTACTCACAAGCGGAATCCCTTGCAATTTCGGTAATTGATGCAGATGTTGCCCTGATAGGTGTTGCAAATATTAAGTATAAGTATCCTGTAAGAATAGGCGACAGGCTAGTTGCAAAGGCTGAAGTAATAAGAAAAAGAGGTAATAAATATTTTGTTTGGGTTAAGATAAAAGTGAAAAACAGAGAAGTATTTAGAGGGAAATTTATACTTGTATCGTTAAACGATGAGAATGTAGAAAAGGGGGTGCAATCAACTTGAAATTAGCTATTGATGCTATGGGGGGTGATTACGCACCACTCGAAATAGTTAAAGGTGTATATAAGGCTTTAGAAAGCTTTGATATAGATATTATTTTGCTTGGAAATAAAGAGCAATTGAGTAAATATTTAATTAATAAAAAAGGTTTAACATATATATATACAACAGAAGTAATAACTAATAATGAAGCACCTGTTGCGGCGATAAGAAAAAAGAAAGATTCTTCTATGGCTGTTGGTATTGAATTGTTAAAGGAAGGAAAAGTCGATGCATTTCTATCGGCGGGAAATACTGGTGCTTTAATGGCTGGCTCGCTTCTAAAGATTGGTAGAATAAAAGGAATAGATAGACCTGCACTTGCTCCAATATTGCCTACTATAAATGGTGCAACGATTTTACTCGATGCAGGTTCAAATACCGATTGCAAACCGATTAATTTGCTACAATTTGCAGCCATGGGATGTGTTTATGCGCAAAAAATGTTTAATATAGAAAAACCAAGAGTTGGTTTATTTAATATTGGTGCCGAGGAAGAAAAAGGCAATGAATTAACAAAACAGGCTTATGATTTAATAAAAAATTCTGATTTGAATTTTGTAGGAAATGTTGAGGGAAGAGATATAGCATATGGTGCTGCAGAAGTGGTAACATGTGATGGTTTCGTTGGTAATGCAATATTGAAATCAATGGAAGGAACTGCATCGGTAATATCACTTTTGTTAAAGCAAGAACTTAAAAGAAATCTCTTAACTAAATTTGGTACACTGTTTATAATGAGTGCTTTAAAAAATATCGTTAAAAAAATGGATTATACAGAATATGGTGGAGCTCCATTACTAGGTATTAGAAAACCTGTAATTAAAGCACATGGTAGTTCAAAATCAAAAGCAATATTTAATGCAATTAGACAGGCAAAGACATTTGTTGAAATGGATGTTTTGTCACATATAGAAAGAGAGATTGAATTGATTGGAGATGATATTAGTGCCTCAAAATAGTTTTAAAGCAGGAATTCTTGGCACGGGTAGCTTTCTTCCAGAGAATAGGCTTACAAATGCTGACCTTGAAAAAATGGTAGACACTTCTGATGAGTGGATAGTATCTCGTACAGGTATCAGAGAAAGGCGTATAGCTGATGCTTCAATGACAACATCTTATATGGCTACAGAAGCGGCAAAAAAGGCACTTATAGATGCAAATATTTCTGCGAAAGACATTGATTTAATAATAATCGCAACAGTTGTACCGGATATGAACTTCCCGTCGACAGCTTGTATAGTTCAAGCAAATATAGGCGCAGATAATGCAGCTGCATTTGATATAGAAGTTGGGTGTTCTGGATTTATTTATGGGCTTTCTATTGCAAAACAGTTCATCGAAAATGGTACATATAAAAATATACTTGTTGTTGCTGCTGATACTCTATCAAAGATAACAAACTGGGAAGACAGAAATACCTGCGTGTTATTTGGAGATGGAGCTGGTGCTGCCATTGTTGGTCCTGTTGAAAATGGCTATGGCATATTAGATACATATATAGGTGCTGATGGAAAAGGTGGCAAACATCTCTATATGCCTGCAGGCGGGTCGAGGATGCCAGCTAGTGAAGATTCTGTTAAAAATAAACTTCATACAATTCATATGGAAGGACAAGAAGTATTTAAATTTGCTGTAAAAGTGATGAATACGGCAACAATTGAAATTTTAGATAAATGTGGCTTAAAGCCAGATGATATAGATATTTTTATTCCGCACCAAGCAAATATAAGAATAATAGAAGCAGGAATGAAAAGATTAAAATTGACTAATGAAAAAGTTTTTATAAATCTTGATAAATATGGCAATATGTCTGCTGCATCTGTAGCAGTTGCACTTGATGAAGCATCAAAAGAAGGTATGGTTAAAAAAGACAATATAATTCTAATGGTTGCGTTTGGAGCCGGTTTAACATGGGGCTCTACTGTGATAAAATGGAATAAATAGGAGTGAGGTTATGTTTAAAACCAGATTAATGGATTTATTTGGCTTAAAATATCCTATATTTCAAGGTGGTATGGCATGGGTTGCAACAGCCGAATTAGCAGCTGCTGTATCTAATGCTGGAGGCCTTGGAATAATTGGTGCGGGAAATGCACCTGCGAGCTTTGTTAAAGAACAGATACATAAGGCAAGAAAATTAACCGATAAACCTTTTGGAGTTAATGTAATGTTAATGTCACCTTTTGTAGATGAAGTAATGGAAACTGTCCTAGAAGAGAAGGTAAGCTTAATAACTACCGGTGCGGGAAATCCAGGTAAATATATAAGTAGATTAAAGGAAAAAGATATAAAAGTTGTACCTGTGGTACCTTCTGTGGCGCTGGCGAAAAGAATGGAATCGATAGGCGTTGATGCAGTTATTGCTGAAGGAACAGAATCTGGAGGTCATATAGGAGAATTAACAACCATGGCACTTGTACCACAAGTTGTCGATGCCGTAAAAATACCAGTTATTGCAGCAGGTGGTATAGGTGATGGAAGAGGTGTTGCTGCTGCTTTTTGCCTTGGAGCATCTGGTGTACAATTAGGCACAAGATTTGTGTGTTCTACAGAATGTACAGCAAATGAAAAGTACAAAGAGTACATTGTAAATGCAAAAGACAGAGATGCAGTTGTAACGGGAAGGACAACTGGACATCCAGTCAGGTCTTTAAAGAACCACCTTACAAGGGAGTTTGAGAAAGCTGAGCAGAACGGAGCATCGAAAGAGGAACTGGAGAAATTAGGAGCAGGTAAATTAAGAGATGCTGTAGTATATGGCGATGTTTTAAATGGTTCTGTGATGGCTGGTCAAATATCAGGGCTTATTAATGACATAAAGCCTGTAAAAGAGATAATAGAAGAATTATTTGATGATGCTCAAAAAATTATTAAACAATTATATGGAGGCTTGGAATAATGAAAATTGCATTTATTTATCCAGGTCAAGGTGCACAATATACTGGAATGGGAAAAGAAATCTATGAGAATTTTAGCGAAGCAAGAGAAATTTTTGAAGAAGCTAATGATTCATTAGGATATGATATCGCAAGACTTTGCTTTGAAGGTCCAGATGAAGAACTTATGAAGACGGAAAATACTCAACCTGCTATTTTGACTGTAAGCGTTGCACTGACAAAAGTTTTATCAAATAAAGGTATAAAGGCAGATGTAACTGCCGGTTTGAGTTTAGGAGAATATAGTGCACTTGTATATTCAGGTGTACTGTCGTTTAAAGATGCAGTAAAACTTGTAAAAAAAAGAGGAGAGTATATGCAAAATGCTGTTCCCATCGGAATAGGAGGAATGGCAGCGATTATAGGTCTTGATAACGAAACTGTAGAAAAGATATGCTGTGATGTAAAGGACGTTGGAATTGTGGAGCCGGCGAATTATAATTGTCCAGGTCAGTTGTCAATAGCAGGTGAAATTAAAGCATTAGAAAAGGCTGTTGAACTGGCTAAGACTAAAGGTGCGAAAAAAGCTGTTATGCTTTCAGTAAGTGCTCCATTCCACTGCAGCATGCTTAAAGAAGCTGGTTTTAAGCTGGAAGGAGATTTGAAAGAGATTTATACATATGATATGTCTGTTCCTGTCATAACTAATGTTACTGCAGACTATGAAAGAATAGATGAAGTTAAAAAAATGTTGGTTAAACAGGTAAGCAGCCCTGTTTTATGGGAGCAATCTATAAGGAGAATGATTGGAGATAATGTGGATACGTTTATTGAAATAGGTCCAGGGAAAACTCTCACTGGATTTGTGAAGAGGATAGATAAGACCAAAAAAGCGGTTAATTTTGAAGATATGGGCACACTTGATAAACTTCTATCGAGTTTGGAGGTAAATTAATGGAAAGGGAAATAAAAACAGCATTAGTTACGGGTGGCGGAAGAGGTATCGGAAGAGCGATTGCTTTAAAATTAGCGGAAGATGGTTATAATGTTGTTATCAATTACTCAAAAAGTTCTAAAAGTGCAGATGAAACGGTATTAGAAGCCAAAAAATTTGGTGTTGATGCATATGCAATAAAATGCGATATTTCTGACTATAAGCAGGTTGAAGAAATGATAAATAATATTATAGAGAGATATGGCTTTATAGACGTTGTCGTTAATAATGCTGGTATTACAAAAGATAACCTTATTCTTAGAATGTCTGAAGATGATTGGGATAATGTCATAAATACTAATTTAAAGGGAACATTTAATGTAATAAAATTTATTTCAAAGTATATGATAAAAAGAAGAAAAGGTAAAATAATAAATATTTCTTCTATAGTAGGTATTATTGGAAACGCCGGTCAGGTTAACTATGCGGCGTCAAAGGCTGGTATAATTGGATTAACAAAGTCTGTAGCTAAAGAGCTTGCTTCAAGAGGAATTACTGTAAATGCAATTGCACCAGGTTATATAGAAACCGACATGACCGAAGTATTAAATGAAACTACAAAAGAAAGTATGATAAACTCAATTCCATTAAAAAGAGCAGGAAATCCTAGTGATATAGCAAATGTAGTATCTTTTTTGGCAAGTAATGCTTCAGATTACATTACAGGGCAGGTAATAAATGTTGACGGAGGAATGGTAATGTAATATTATTCTAATATAAATATTTTGAGAGGAGGTGAATTATATGGAATTTGAAAAAATCAGAGATATTATAGTTGAGCAGTTAGGTGTTGATCCTGAAGAAGTTACTATGGAATCATCATTTATAGATGACCTTGGAGCAGATTCCTTAGATATAGTTGAGCTTATTATGGCACTTGAGGAAGAGTTTGATGTTGAAATTCCCGATGAAGATGCAGAAAAAATCAAAACCGTTGGAGATGTAGTTGAGTATTTAAAAAATCTTGAAAAATAATATTAAGTCCCGCAAAAGCGGGACTTAATTCGATAATTTAAATAAGCAATGGAGGTTTAACTATGAATAGGGTTGTTATAACCGGGATAGGGGCAATAACCCCAATAGGAAAAGACATAAACGAATTTTGGGATTCGCTTATTAATGGTAAATCAGGGATAGATAGAATAACTAAATTCGATACATCTTCGTATCCTACAAAATTAGCGGCAGAAGTAAAAGATTTTGAGCCGACAAAATATATAGATAAAAAAGAAGCTAAAAGGATGGATAGATTTACTCAATTTGCGTTGGCATCAACTAGAATGGCATTAATTGATTCAAAACTTGACTTAGAAAAAGAAAATCTTGATAAAATTGGTGTAATATATGGATCAGGAATAGGTGGTATAGAAACATTAGAAAACCAGCATAATATACTGATGGAAAAAGGTCCCGGCAGAGTTAGTCCATTTTTTATACCTATGATGATAGCAGATATGGCTGCTGGACTCATATCAATTACTTTTGGTCTGAAAGGCCATAACGAGACGATAATTAATGCTTGTGCATCAAGTTCAAATGCAATTGGTGATGCCTTTAAAGTCATAGAAAGAGGTGATGCAGATGTTATGGTGACGGGTGGTAGTGAAGCTGCTATAACACCTTTATCTATTGCTGGCTTTTGCTCAATGAAAGCAATGTCTACAAATGAAGATCCAAAAACAGCTTGTAGACCTTTTGATGCAAATAGAAATGGATTTATTATGGGTGAAGGTTCTGGAACACTTATACTTGAATCCTTAGAACATGCTTTAAATAGAGGAGCAAATATTTATGCAGAAATAGTCGGTTATGGTGCAACCGCTGACGCATACCATATTACAGCACCAGCTCCTGAAGGTGCGGGTGCGGCTAGAGCAATGAAGCTTGCGTTAAAAGATGCTAATATAAATCCTGAAGATATAGATTATATAAATGCTCATGGAACTTCAACTGAATATAACGATAAATATGAAACAATGGCTATTAAAAATATATTTGGAAAGCATGCATACAAGCTTAAAGTAAGTTCAACAAAATCAATGACAGGTCATATGCTTGGCGCATCAGGTGCTGTCGAAGCTATTGCGACAATATTAGCTATAAAAAACGGTATAATCCCTCCAACAATAAACTATGAAACACCTGATCCAGAATGCGATTTGGATTATGTTCCTAATAAAGCAGTAAATATTGACATTCAATATGCTTTATCAAATTCCTTTGGGTTTGGAGGCCATAATGCAACACTTCTATTCAAAAAATATTGAAAGAGGCATAAATGTGGAAAATAGTAATAAATATGATGTGTTAGAAGAAAAAATTAAATATGTTTTTAAAAATAAGATTTTGCTTAAACAGGCATTGACACATAGTTCTTGGGCAAATGAAAGTAAGAATATCGGTATCAACAACGAAAGATTAGAGTTTCTTGGTGACTCTGTTTTAAGCATTGTTATAAGTGAATATCTGTATAAAAAAAGAAGAGACTTAGAAGAAGGTTATCTTTCAAAATACAGGTCAGAGATAGTATGTGAACCATCTCTTGCTAGGTGTGCTCGAGAAATAGGTCTTGGTAAATATCTGCTTATGGGGAAAGGCGAAGAAATGACCGGTGGTCGTGACAGAGAATCTATACTTGCTGATGCTATGGAAGCATTAATTGCTGCCATTTACTTAGATTCAGATCTTAATACTGTTAGTAAAATTGTATTAGATCTTTTTGATGAAATAATAAAAGAAGTTTTAAGTGGTCTTATATATCGTGATTATAAAACGAAGTTACAAGAAGTTTCACAAAAGATGGGTATTGGAAAGATTAATTATATGATTATAGATGAATATGGACCGGACCACAATAAGGTATTTGTGATAGAAGTATATGTAGGGAAAAATTTACTTGGCAAGGGATGCGGCAAAAGCAAAAAAGAAGCGGAACAATTTGCTGCAATGGAAGCGCTAAGCAAGATGGGAATAATAAAATGAAGAACATGTACATTATACCGATATTTATACCACATTTAGGATGCCCTCATAAATGTGTTTTTTGCAACCAAAACGAGATTACGGGTTCAAAATGTATCATTGATGAGGAATTCGTCAATAATACAATAATAAATTATTTAAAAACAATACCTACTGATTCAAGAATCGAGGTCTCATTTTACGGTGGGAGTTTTACAGGTATTCCAATAGATGATCAAAAAAGATATTTAAATATTGCCAAAAAATACCTTGATATGGGGGAGATAGATGCAATACGCCTTTCTACAAGGCCAGATTATATCAATGATACAATTTTGACTAATTTAAAATATTATGGTGTATCAATTATCGAATTGGGTGTTCAAAGTATGGACAAAGATGTGCTTATAAAAAGCCAAAGGGGACATACTGAAAAAGATGTTATAAATGCATCCTATTTGATTAAAAAAAACGGTTTTACCTTAGGACTTCAAATGATGATTGGATTGCCAGGAGATGACGAAAAAAAAGCGATAAAAACAGCAGAAAAAATAATATCATTAAAGCCAGATTTTGTTAGAATTTATCCAACCCTCGTTGTTAAAGGAACATATCTTGAAAAAATGTATAAAGATGGATTATATAAACCAATAAATCTAAATGATGCAGTAGAACTTTCCAAAGAATTATATATAAAATTTATAAGAAATAACATTGATGTTATTAGGATAGGACTCCAAACTACGAAAAATATAAATACGAATGGAGATATAATTGCAGGACCATTTCATCCTGCATTCGGTCAATTAGTAAAATCATCAATAGTAAAGGATATGGTGGATAATATTTTCTATAATAACAACATAAGGGATGGTTTAGTAACTATTTATACTAATCCTAAGTTTGTATCGATTGTTACTGGGCAAAAAAAGATAAATAAGAAATATTTGGAGGCAAAATATAATGTTTATATAACTATAGGACAAAAAGACGAAGTACCTTTAGACGATGTATGCATAAAATTTAATGATAATATATATAGCGATTCTCTAAAAAGTTTTATTGGCAAAACCACTACATAATCTCTAAAAAATTTTTTAAAAAAGAAGGATTTAACAAATATATATAGAATATATATTTGTATTCATTTTCAATATTTCTAAGGAGGTTATTATAGTGGAAGTTCTAAAAGTATCAGCTAAATCTCAACCTAAATCTGTAGCAGGGGCGTTAGCAGCTGTTTTAAGAGATAAATCTGTAGCAGAGATACAGGCAGTAGGTGCTGGCGCTGTAAATCAAGCTGTAAAAGCAATTGCAATTGCGAGAGGATTTGTAGCACCAAACGGAATTGACTTGATTACTATACCAGCTTTTTCAGAAATAGATATTAATGGAGAGGTGCGAACTGCAATAAAGTTCATAGTAGAACCAAGATAATTAAGACCTGCTAAAGCAGGTTTTAATTATTTTATGGTGAAAATTGAATAAAATTATGATAAAATTAATTGAGCAGGGGGGGTTTTATGTATCTAAAAAGATTAGAAATACTTGGATTTAAATCATTTGCAGATAAAGTAGTATTAAATTTTGAAAGAGGTATCACAGCAATCGTAGGACCTAATGGAAGTGGGAAAAGCAATATATCAGATGCTGTAAGGCTCGTCCTAGGTGAACAAAGTATAAAAAGTTTGCGCGGCAACAAACTCGAAGATGTAATATTTGTCGGCACAGAAAAGAGAAAACCCCTTGGGTTTGCTGAAGTAAATTTAACACTTGATAATAGTGATCATACTTTGCCACTCGATTTTACAGAAGTTGTTGTTACAAGAAAGATATACAGATCAGGCGAAAGTGAGTTCTACATAAATAAAACTCCGTGTAGGTTAAAAGATATATATGAACTTTTTATGGATACAGGAGTAGGGAAAGATGGATATTCGATTATAAGCCAAGGAAAAATTGATGAGATATTGGTGGCACGCCCAGAAGACAGAAGACAAATATTTGAAGAAGCTGCTGGAATTTCAAAATACAAGTACAAAAAGGAAGAGGCACTAAAAAAGCTTGCTGCTACAAATGACAACATTAATAGATTAAGTGATATTATAAATGAACTTGAAAATCAATTAAATCCTTTATATGAACAAAAAGTAGATGCAGAAAGGTATTTAGAGCTTATTGAAGAAAAGAAAAAAGTTGATGTAACTATTTATGCTAATAATATAGATGATTCATTAAAAAAGCTTAATAAATATGAAACAGATTATATGTTTGTAAAAAAAGAAATTAATAAAGTAAAGGTAGAGATTGAAAAACAAAAAAGAATAATTGAAGAAGAAGAATCAAACATAAATGAATTAAAAAATAGTATTGATGTAAATAAAGAAAATTATTTTAAATATATCAATGAAATAGAGACTATAAATGGGAAGATAGAAGTTTTAGATGAAAAAATTAGAAATAGTCAGGATAATATTGATAGGTTAAAAAAATCTATAAATGAAAGTAAGGTTAAGGTAAACTTAATAACAAAAGATATAGAAAATATTAAAAACAATTTAGAAAATTTGAAAGCCGAGAAAAAGGAATTAGAAAATAATTTAAAAAACGGGTCAGAAAAATATGAAATATTAAAAAAGGAAGAGGATTTAAAAATAATTAAAATTGAAAATGCAAAAGAAGATATAGTAGATATTTTAAATGATATCGCTGAAAACAAAAGTAAACTATCTACAAGTTTATCTATGAAAAATAATATGACAGAAAAATTGCTGAATATAAATAAGGCACAAGAAAGCTTAAAAAAAGAGGTTGCCGAAAAAGATGAAGAAAGAATAAAAATAGACAATGAAATAAATTTATTAAATGAAGACATAACACGATTATATAATGATAAAAAATTATCAGAAAGGGAATTAAATATCTTAGATGATAAAATAGAAGAGCAAGTGAGAGAACATACAAAAACATTAAATGATTTTAACAATACAATATCAAGGTTAAATATATTAAAAGATATGGAAAAGGCTTACGAAGGATATAGTTTTAGCATAAAAAATTTAATGAAATATATTGAAAATAATAATAACCTTAAAATTAATGTCATTGGTGTTGTTGGTGAATTAATTAAGGTAGATAGTGTATATTCGTTGGCTATTGAAATAGCCCTTGGTTCGGCTATTCAGGATATAATAACTAAATCTACAGATATAGCTAAGGAATTGATATCAATTTTAAAGAAATATAATTTTGGAAGGGCTACATTCTTACCTCTAGATAATATTAATTATAAGCCTTTAAATTTATCAATAGATAAACTTGACGGTGTTGTAGGTATTGCGTCTGACATAATTGAGTATGATAAATCAATTGAAAAAGCAATAAAGTTTATATTAGGGAAAGTCGTAATTGTAAAAGACATTGATACTGCAATAATGCTAACAAAAAAGCTCAAAAATCAGTTTAAAATTGTTACACTAAATGGTGATGTTATAAACCCAGGTGGTTCTATTACAGGGGGAAGCATAAGCCGTAAATCTCAAAATATTTTAAAACGTAAAGATGATATTAAAAATCTAAATGACAGATGTTTAAATCTAAAAAAAATATTAAAAGATATAGATGAGTGTAAATTAGATTTAAATAGAAAAAGAGAAGTGATTGATAGAAAAATTGAGGATATTTTCTCCAATATTAAAAAAGAAGAATCTCAGATAGAAGAATATAAAAAGCGGAAATCTATCATAGAATTTGAAATAAAAAAATTATCAACAATAATTAATGATAATGAGGCTGAAAAAAAACAAGTTGAAGAGTCTATAAAAAATTATATTGATGATATTAAAAATTATGAGAATAAAATTTCGGACCTTAAAGCAAAAAAGACGTCAATTGATGATTTAATTAAAAATTATAAGGAAAATCAAGACAACAATAGTGAAAAATTAATAGAATTGGAAAAAATGTTAACAGACTATAAAGTGGAATTAGCAAAATATGAACAAAATATACAAAACGAAATTCGTATATTAAATGAAAAGCAGGATGAATATGAAAATTTAATAAAAAATATAGATGATATGGAAAATAGCCTTCAATTATATTTAAATTCTAAGGTTATGTATGAAGATGATAAGAAAAAATATATAAATGATAATGAAGTATTAAATAATAAACTTAATGAAACTAAAAAATTAATACAAGAATATGATGATTTATTAAAACAAAAATTAATTATATTTAAAGATAAAAAACAGGATTTGGCAATAATCGAAGAAAATCATTCTAAACAATTAGAAAAAGAGCACAAATTAGATATAAACATTCAAAAAATACAGATGGATATTGAAAATATGAAGAATCGTTTATGGGAAGAATATGAAATAACCTTGAGCACTGCTAAAGCTTACATAATAAATGAAAATATAGCAATACTAAGGCAACGTTCTTTAAGACTTACAAAAGAGATTAGAGACCTTGGTGCAGTAAATATAAATTCAATAGAAGAATATAAAAATATTAAAGAAAGGTACGATTTTTTGAAAAAGCAATATGACGATTTAATTAATGCGAGGGCCTCATTAAATTTAATGATAGATGAAACTAATAAAATTATAAAAACGAAATTCAAAGATAATTTTAAATTGATAGAGATACAATTTAAAGAAACATTTAAAAAGCTATTTGGTGGTGGTCATGCAGAATTGATTTTAACTGATCCAGATGATTTATTAAACACAGGTGTTGAAATAAATGTACAGCCACCAGGTAAAAAACTGCAAAATATAACTTTGCTATCAGGTGGTGAAAAAGCCCTTGTTGCAATATCTTTATTATTTGCAATGATATTAATACGGCCTACGCCCTTTTGCATTCTTGATGAGATTGATGCAGCACTTGACGATGCAAATGTTGACAGGTTTGCATCTTACTTGAAGGAACTATCTAAAGATTCACAGTTTATTGTTGTCACACATAGAAAAGGTACGATGTCTGTAGCTGATATTATGTATGGTGTTACAATGCAAGAAAAGGGTATTTCAAAATTGTTATCGTTGAAGTTAGAAAGTGCATAGAAAGGAATGAAAAGCATGTTTAATTTTTTCAAGAAAAACAAAAAAGAAGATGCTAATTTAGAAAAGGATAAAAAGGGGCTATATCAAAAATTAAAAGATGGTTTAACTAGGACAAGAAATAATTTTACGGCAAAAATTGATAGCATTTTATCTTTAGGAAGAAAAATAGATGACGAATTATTTGAAGAATTAGAAGAAATTTTGATTTTAGCCGATGTTGGTGTAGTGACTACTGAAAAAATTATAGAAAATATGAAAATTAAGGCAAAAGAGCAAAAGATAAAAGAAGCCGATAAGATAAAAGATTTACTTGCAGAAGAAATATACAATATCATGGAAGCTAATGAAATACCATTTAATATAACATCTCCAACTCTGATCTTAATTGTCGGCGTAAATGGTGTTGGCAAAACAACTACAATAGGTAAACTTGCCAAAAAATATAAAAATGAAGGTAAAAAGGTCTTGCTTGTAGCTGCAGATACATTTAGAGCCGCGGCAATAGATCAATTAGAAGTTTGGGCTGGCAGAAATAATTGTGAAATTATAAAACATGAAGAAGGTTCTGATCCAGCATCAGTAGTATTTGATGGTATAAAAGCGGCAAAGGCAAGAGGTGCTGACATAATTTTGTGCGATACAGCAGGAAGGCTCCACAACAAAAAAAATCTCATGGAGGAACTAAAAAAAATATATAGAGTAGCTCAAAGGGAATTTGATAATTCAAATATTGAAACTTTATTAGTTTTAGATGCTACAACGGGTCAAAATGCGGTACAGCAAGCAAAAATCTTTAAAGAAGCAGTAAATGTAACTGGAATTATTTTGACGAAGCTTGATGGCACAGCGAAAGGCGGCATTGTAGTATCGATAAAATCCGAACTCGATATACCAGTAAGGTTTATTGGCGTAGGAGAGGGAATTGACGACCTTCAAGAATTTGATTCAGAAAAATTTGTTAGAGCATTGTTTGAATGATCTTATCAAATGAAAGATTATAAGCCGGGTGAAAACCTGGCTTAGTTAATATTGTTAGAGCGTTTATTTAATATATAAAACAAAATATTTTGTTTAAAGGTGGAGATAATGTATGGAATTTCTAACACAAGGTGAAAGGGTTAGGAAAATTAGAAAGATGCTAAAGTGGATGACGCAATCAATTAATAAAATTCTCGACAGTATCTCTTTTTTTAAGTTGACATTTTGTATTACATAAATATTTATGTGAGACCTTTTTATAATTTTTACGTCTTTTATTATAGATGCAGTTTATGTGGGAGGTTAAAATGGATTATCCAGATCTTGAATATTTATGCGATAGAACATGGCCGTTATTATTTAAATACGTCTATTATAGAGTGAATGATGTGGATGATACAAATGATATTGTTCAAGAAACATATTTGAGGGCAATTAAAAATTTTGGAAACGTGCGGGATAAAAAATTTTTTTTGCCTTATTTAAAAAGCATTGCTAGGAATATTATGATAGATAAATACAGAGAAAAGAAAATAAGTGATATACATTTTAATGAAATGAATGTGGAGATGTTTTCTGATAACGTAATGTTAGAAGAATATGTTGTAAATCTTGAAGAGAAAGATCGCCTTTATTCTTGCCTATTGTCTTTACCTGAAAAATACAGAACAGTTATAGAACTTCGCATTATAGAAGGTCTCAGCCTAAAAGATTGCGCAAAGATATTGGGCAAGAGTACATCAAGCATAAAAAATATTCAGTATAGAGCAATAATTAAATTGCGTGAATTGATGAAAAAGGAGGCATTGCGAAATGAATAGT
This sequence comes from Thermoanaerobacterium sp. RBIITD, assembly GCF_900205865.1. Lineage (NCBI taxonomy): Bacteria > Bacillati > Bacillota > Clostridia > Thermoanaerobacterales > Thermoanaerobacteraceae > Thermoanaerobacterium > Thermoanaerobacterium sp. RBIITD. The sequence continues at coordinate 3,349,166 of NZ_LT906662.1, read as the reverse complement.
GATGACCTTAATTAAGCTTATTGATGAATTAAATATTAACAGTAAATCGACTTTTGATGATGAAGAAACGATATCACTGCTAAAAAATTTAAAAGATTTGAAAGACGTGTATTATAAAGACAAAGATGTGATTAAAAGCATCAAAGCTAAAAAAAAGAGGAAGTCATCGCTTATTGCTGCCACCTTGATATTCTTCACATCAATACAATTATTTAATTTACCTTTTATAGGTACAAAAATCGGGGATGGTACCTTAACACCATCTTATAACATCGTTTATGCAATGCAGAAAACTTATGATAGTGTGAAAACCATAGTACTTGATACAAGCATTGTAGAGACAAATATAAAAAATAATAAAGTGATAAAAAAGGAGTCCTGGAAAGAAATATATGCAGGGCCATTAAGCTATCGAATGGAGGGGTGTGATCAAATATTGATTGCTGATGGCACTAAGACACTGAACTATGATAAAAAATCGAAAAAAGGTGTTTTGAAATGGACTAATCCATTGGCATCACCTGTGTTGGAACTAAAATCGCAAGTGGATGATATATATAAATATGGTAATTATAAACTGGTTGGAAGTGAAAATTTAGACGGTATCGACACTAATGTAATTAAAGTTGAGACAGAAATAAAAAAAAGTAAAGTAAAAGTTAGAATAAAAACAGACACATACTGGATTGACAAAAAGACAAATTTTATAGTTAAACATGAAGAACTAAACGGAGATGTCAAAAGAATAGTAACATATAATATAGATTTCAATACATTAGTAAATAAGGATGATTTAAAGCCAAATTTGCCAGAAGATGTATATGTATATAATACTTTTGACAACATGTATATATTTAACTCAATAGAAGATGCTAAAAAAGCATCAGATTTTGATTTAATTATACCTGATAAACTTCCCACAGGCTTAAAATTCTTCAATGCATGGAAATACAAAAAAGATCCTAATCCATCTAATCCTTATAATCACTCTATTCAATTGTGCTATTACAATGAAGATTACACTAAAGTAGTTTATATAGAAGAGTTTAATAAAGGCGATAAAATACTTATAAAAATTTCTACAAATTTCGTACATGGTGAACTAAAACCTACAATAGATGACTTAAAATCAAAGTACAGAAATATTGATATTACTCTGTCAGAGTCAAGTGTTTATTGATTAATATTGAAAGGATTCTTTATAAAAATTTGTGCAATTCTATATTTTGCAGCACGTGATTTTGTGGCGAATCAATATGGCATGTATGTGAGTCATTCTTATGACTTAAACGTCTCTATATATAGTATGTTATGCAGGAACTATATAAAAACAAGGGTTGATAGAAATGAAGGTATATATACATTTAGCATTAGCATATCTGAAAAAACAAAGAGGAAGGACGATTGCTTTAGTATTAGGTGTCGCTTTGGCAGTAATGCTTGTATTTGGTACAAACGTCATATCTGAAAGCCAGAGCAGAAATCAGCTTGCTAATATTTACAAAATGTATGGAACATATCAGGGCATATTTACTAATCTAAATAAAGACATGGTAAACAAAATAAAAAATGATAAAGACGCAAGTAAATCTGCAGTAGCTGCTAATTTAGGAAATCTCATTACTGACAATGGTATTTCAATGATATTAAATTCAACAGACAAAGACTACATGGAAATGAATGGATACACTCTTATAAAAGGACATCTACCAGATTCTCCAGGTGAAATAGTGGTAGAGTCTCAAACACTGAAGAAGATGGGACTTAAAGAAAAGCTGGGTGAGACAATAAATTTTAAAGTCAAGAAAGAATATAAAGATGAAAACGGCATGAACCAAATATACATGGAAAACAAATCGTTCAAATTGGTGGGGATATTAGATAAGCCCAAACAATATTATGATGGATACTATTCACTGAGAGGGTTCACATACTTTAAAGAAGGCGAAAAAAATGTATTGCCTGATAATCTGACAACATATGAAGAAATCGTCAAGCTAAAATCAAATGCAAACCTGTCGGGAAAATTAAATCAGATAAGAGAAAGGTACAATATAGGGAGACAGGACTATGAAGTAAATAGCCAGCTAATAGCAGCCCTTAATGATTTTAGTGCTCAAAACACAAATGCTTTTACATATCAGTTTAATATATTGATAGTAATTACAGCGATTCTTCTTATATATAACATGTTTAACATATCTTTAATAGACATGATAAAACAAATAGGTATGATGAGGGCTATAGGGTCGTCAAAGAAACAAGTGAGACTGATAATAGGATTTCAAAGCTTATTTATTCTCATCATTGGATTAGTTCTTGGCCTTTTGATGGGAATTGCATTTTCCTACTTTGGAATTAAACTGTATAGCTTTGTATCTACCAATATAGATGTATCAGAATCATCAGTATACATAAGCATGAAAAACGTATGGAATGCTGTAAAAGTTGGAGCCTTAACTGTCATAGTTTCAAGCATAATACCGATATGGATATCAGGCATGATATCACCAATAGAAGCTATGAGAAAGAGCGATAGATCAGGTGGAAAGCAAAGAAATAGAGGATACCATAAGTTTATAAAAAAGATATCTGGGATAACAGGTGAGATGGCATATAAAAATGTGTGGAGAAATAAGTGGAGGACTATAATAATAGTTGTATCAGTAGCAATGGCAGGATATTTATTTATAAATGATATCGCAGTTGTTAATAAGGAAAGTTTAATTAGTGCAATGTCTATTACAATTACCAACATGCAGGATAATGATTTTAAACTATCATTTGGTACAAATACAGACCCTTATTTTACAGGTTATACAAATGATGATGTAAAAACCATATCTCAGATAGAAGGAGTGAAAAAAGTAGGTACAAAGGTATCTATGGAAGGTTTTTTGGAATCTGATGTAAATGATTTAGAAAATGACTTTAAAAAGTACAATGGAATTTCAAATACAAATAAAAATGTGGAAACAACGATAGAAGTAAAAGGCTATGATGATGATCAGTTGCAGGGATTTAAGAAGTATATAGATAAAGGGTACATGTCATCACTGAATAATTCATCAGATAAATATCCAAATGCAGTTGTGTATAATTATTATTATGATATTTTAAATAATCATAAGCTCGAAGGAATTAGAAAAGATTTAAATGTAGGTGATATCATAACCATAAGGATTCCTGTTGCCAAAGGTGATAAGATAACATATGAAGAGCAAAATGTCAGAGTAGGTGCACTACTAAAACAGGAATGGATATTTAGAGGGGATAGTACGCGAGGAAGGTATATGGAGGTAATACTTCCTCAGAAATACTTAATGACCATTTCAGGGAAAAGTACATATAACCAGATCAGTGTGCAGTCTAAACCAGGAAGGGATACTTATGTGTATAATAGAATAAACAAGATTTTAGAGAATAAGCCATTTGCAGAAATGGAAAGTAAGCTAAGCTATATTGAGACATATAAAAACTTTGGTACTCGAAAATTAAAATCCGATTTTTTGATTGTATCACTAATACTGCTAATAGCAGGCATGAATGTATATAATACGCTAAAAACCAACTTATTGATACGTACAAATGAGTTTGCCACACTTAGAGCAATAGGCATGACAGCCAAGCAGCTTAAAAGCATGATAATAAAAGAATCGATTATTTATGGCCTTTTAAGCAGCATAATAGCGGCTTTAATAGGTGGATATAGAGTTTATAGATTTTATAAAATGCTAAATGTAGACTATAGCCATGGATTTGGTGCTACTCATTTGCCTCAATTTAAATTTCCAGTTATACCAATACTATTGTACAGTGCTATAGTTATAGTTATATGCATATTGTCATCTTATGTATCTGCAAAGAAAGTAGAAAAGCTTAATATAGTAGAAGGGCTTAATGTAATTGAATAAAAAAGATATGCGATTCAAAGAGTTAATCTCTTATACCGTTATGAACGTTTATCCCTATATAATAAGAAATTAATAAAATAAGGGAGGCAAAAATGAATAAATATCTTTTTAAAGTAATTTCAGCATATATAAAAAAGTATAGATCAAGATCATTAGCTATTTGTCTTGGCATTATCTTATGTACAGCATTAATAGTAGGAGTTGGAACTCTAGCTGATAGTGCCAAGCATGCTAATGTAACTAAAACAAAATATGAAAGCGGAATCTACCATGTTAGGTATAATATCGATATAGATGAATCAAAACTCAAAATGATAAAAAATGAACCGAATGTTGAAAAAATTGGCATCTCTTCATACTACGATTCTACTGTACCTGATGGGCGAATAATTCTAAATATAATAAAGGCAAATAAAGATTATGTACAGTTAACTAATTCTAAGGTAATTAAGGGAAGGTTTCCGGTAAAAGATGATGAAATAGCTATAGAAGAATGGGTTTTAAAAAACATGGGGGTAAATCCGGAGCCAGGTACTAAGATTAATTTCAATTTATATGGGAAAAAGACTAACGAAACATACATTTTAACCGGGATTTTACAAGATAGGCCACGGTTAAAATCATCAGGGCAGATGGAAGCCATCCTTAATCTAAATGAAAATGATTCTTATAAAGATGCACAAGTTTATGTAGAGTTTGATGAAAATACTGACATAAATAAAGATATACAAAACATAGCCGAGGACTTGAAAATAGATAATAAATATGTTAGAAAAAATAATATGCTTCTGGAATCATTAGGAAGCAGCAAAAAAATAGATCCTACTTTTTTATTGATATCACTTATTGCAGGGGTAGTATCATTAATAGTAATTTTAGGCATTTTCAATATATCCATATTACAAAGGCTATCTGAATATGGAATAATGAGGGCAGTTGGAGCAGGTTCCTTACAGATTTTGATGCTGCTTTTTTATGAATTATTAACTTTACTACTTATTAGCACACCAATCGGAATTGTGGGTGGTCTTGCGGGAGCGAAATTTTTAAGCTCAATAGCAGGGAATCTATTCACAGAAGGCAAAGTCGACATAAAAAATATAGTTCTATCTCCGAGAGTTTTCTTGATGTCCATAATAATTAACCTTATTTCTATAATTATAGTTACGTTGGTTACATATAGAAGCATAAAAAGGCTAACGCTTATTGACTCAATAAGAAAAAATTTAAACACGGATATAAAATACAAAAAAGTATTAATTAAGACAGATTTCTTATATAGAATTCTACCATTTTCAAAATACATTTCATTTAGAAACATCTTTAGAAATAAAAAAAGTTTCTATATGATAATTCTATCTATGTGCTTGGGGAGCACTATATTCATAATATCAAATTTTTACGCAGAGCTTACAGCAGCTCAAATAAATAAAGAGGCCGAAACATCAAAGATAAATACCGATTATAAAATAGAAATAATACCCGGTACAAATTTATCAGTGGGTATTCCTTTTGAAGACATTCAAGAAATAAAAAACTTAGAAGGTATAGAAGAAGTTAAAACAATACAGCCGATATACGGGAGAATGAAACTGAAAAAAGAAAATATAGCTGAGCCTTTATATTTTGAACAGATAAATGACTCTCCTTATTTTAAAGAAGTACTTAATGGCCTGCTTGTTAAAGAACCAAATAGTGACGAGTACATATTGAAAAATGATATTTATGGATATGATGATAAGCTTCTTAAAGAGATGAAAAAATATGTAAAAAAAGGACAGATAGACATAGAAAAAATGAAAAAGGAAAAAATTGCTATTATTGCCATACCACATCCAATGAACACTAAACATTTAAGTCCTGATGTGGTGAATTTAAAAGTTGGAGACAAGATAACGGAAAGTTTTAGAAAAGATGGGGATACAGGAGAAGAATTTTTTAGAATGGAAGATGCAAATGCACAATTTAAAGAGGAAGAATTTACTGTGGGAGCAATAGTAGAAAAATTAATAGATTCTTCCGATTATTATGCAGGCAATAATAGTGTTCAAGTTGTCATATCTAACGATATTTTACAGAAAATAAGCGGATTTAAAAATTACAGACTCATTGATATAAATGTAAAACCAGGTTATAACAGTGAAAAATTGTACAATCAGATTTTGAAAATTGCTAAAAGAACACAAGGAGCAACAGTTTTAAATCTAAGCAATGAAAAGCAGAAAATAAAGGCATTTGCGACAAATCAGCTTATATTTATAAATACCATTGTAATAGTACTATTTGCCATAAGCTTCTTAAATATAATCAATAATGTAAGTTACAGTTTAATATCGAGAGTAAATGAGTTTGGCATGATAAGAGCCGTTGGCATTACAAACAAAGAATTCAGAAAGATGATAACTTTTGAAGGTATGACATATGGAATATTTTCAAGCACTTTGTCTGTGATATTTGGACTGACTGGACAGGTGATATTATTTAAATACTTAGGTCCAATTTTAATCACTCCAAAATTTACAATTGATTGGAAAATATATCTTTTCATAGTAATAATAAATATCCTTTTAGGATTTTCAGCTACATTTATTGTATCAAAAAGGGTAAAGCGTATGAGTATAGTAGAATCTATCAGCACAATAAATTAGGAGAGGAGCATTTATATATGGTTATATTAAAAACGATAAATTTAAACAAAGTTTACGGAAAGGGTGAAAATAAAGTACACGCACTAAAGGATATAAACATAAAGTATTTAGCAGATGAACCCACCGGTAATTTAAACACAAAAACGACAGGTGAAGTAATGAACCTAATAAAAAGTTCTATTAAAAAATATAATCAGACACTTGTATTGATAACACATAATGAAAATATAGCACAAAGTGCAGACAGAATATTATCTATCGTTGACGGAGAAATACGATAGAGATAATGATGGCGAGAATGGACATGGAACTTCTTGCGTATCAACTATAAAGAGAAAATTAATGATGTTGAAATATTTGTGGTAAAAGTATTGGGCAAAGATGGAAGAGCAAATAGGCAAATATTTGAGGATGCATTTAGTTAGGAGGCATATAATAGATGTTTAAATTATCATTACAATATATCAAATATTACAAAAAAAGGACTTTTTCTGTGTTGGTGGCTATAATCCTAAGTGTTGCTGTTATTGCAAGTATAATAATATTGGGCCAAAGTGCCAACCAGGCAAATATTGATAGCATAAAATATGACGAAGGAAGTTACCATGTGGTTTTTACAAAATTAGACAATGATCAGATAGAGAAAATAAAAAAGGATAAATCAATAAAAGACAGAGGATTTGCAGAGTATTATGATTCGGTTGCCTTAACTGATGATTTTTATTTGAATATTCTAAGGGCAGATAAAGAATACATAAAATTAGGAAGCTCTTTCAGTGGTAATTCATTTATCAAAGAAGGAAGGTATCCAGAGAAAGATAATGAAATTGCTGTTGAAGAGTGGGTCTTAAATGTTCTTGGGAAAGAACCTAAAGTTGGCAGTGACCTGCAACTTAAACTGGAAGACAGAAGGGAAACAAAAACGTATAAATTGGTGGGAATATTGAAAGACAGACCAGAATTTAAAAGAAGTATGACCTTACAGGCATTTTTGCCTATTAGTGACGATTTTAAAGGAAACAGAAATATTTCTATGGTGACATTTAAAGATGAAAACAATATAAATAAATTGACATCTTTACTGGCAAAGAAATTGAATGTGAAGAGCGATGACATAGTTAAAAACACGACGCTAATAGAGGCATATGGGAAATTAAATAATATATATAAAAACAATATTTTTTCATTACTTGTAATATTGGTAGCTTCTTTTATAGTTATATATGGAATATACAGCATATCAATTCTTCAAAGAATATCAGAATACGGAATTTTATTAGCTATAGGTAGCAGTAGAAAGCAATTGATTGAAATAACATTATATGAATTGCTTATATTGAGCACAATGGGTGTCCCTATAGGTATTATATTAGGCCTGATCGGTTCAAAGCTATTAAGCGGTTTAGTTGGAAATGTATTTACTGAAGGAGCTGTCAACATAAGCCGGCTTGTTATAACTAAGGAAGCCTTTATTATACCTGTAATTGTTACAGCAGCCGTCATACTTTTGATTGTTATTGCAGTCTATATAACCATATCAAAGATATCACCTATAGAAGCTATAAGAAAAAATTTAGGACTAAGAGAAAAATGCAATAAAAAAATATATAAAAAAGTAGCCTCAGGGAAAAACCTGTCCATATATTCAATTGTAACTAAAAGGAATATTCTTTCTAACAGCAGAAGCTTTATAATGATTATACTATCAATAAGTATTGCAGGCATACTTTTTATAAATGCAAGCTACTTAAGTTTTTTAGAAGAAAGGCAAGTAGACAATATAGCAGATAGCATAGGGTATAATTCCGACTATAAAATAAATCTTGTACCCGGTGCGAAAAAAACCGACGGGTTAAGTAGCAAAGAACTAGAGAGAATAAGGTCATTAAACGGAGTAAGGGATTTATCAGCTATACAGGTAATATATTCAAGACTTATGTTAAGCGGTGAACATATATCCGAACCTATGTACTTTGAAAATTTAAACAGCACTCCATATATAAAAGATTTGATGAACGGGATGTTAGTTAAAAATTTAAAGGCGGCTGATAAATCGGAAGAATATATTTTAAAAGATAATATGTACGGTTATGATGATAAATCTCTTGCCAAGTTAAGAAAATATTTGGTAAAAGGCAAAATTGATATTGACAGGATGAAAAAAGAAAATCTTGCCATTGTGAGGATACCCAATCCCATAAATACAGAAAATAAAAGGCCTTACGTTGCAAATTTCAAAGTGGGAGATAAAATAAGAGTTGCTTTTTCAAACAAGGGAACAAATTCTGAGGAAAGCTGGAAAATTAATTATAATGACGATAGCTATGAATATAAAGAATATACTGTGGCGGCAATAGTAAACAATCTGTTGGATTACGATAATTATTATACTGTAAATAACAGCGTTGATGTTGTCCTATCCTCGGATATATTTAAAAAGGATACGGGGATAACTCAGTATAAGATTATAAGCATCAACAAAGAAAGAGGAGTAAATCATAATGTCTTATATAAAAAGATTAAATCAATAATTGATAAGAGACCTGGAGTAATTTTAAGAGATTTAGATAAAGAAATAGAAAATTTTAATATACTGAATGAAAATAAGCACAGATTTATAAATGCAATTGTAATGATACTGTTCATTATGGGAGTATTTAATATAGCAAACAATATTAAATATAATATTGCATCGCGAATGAGAGAGTTTGGCATGTTAAGAGCTGTCGGCACTACAAACAAAAGCCTGAAAGAGATGTTTTTAGCTGAAGGGTTCTTATATGGAGCTATATCAAGTGTAGTAGTAATTATCTTTGGAGTGTTGGTTCAATATATTTTATATAATAAATATTTAGCTATATATATAAATCCCATCTTTAAGATACAATACAGAGAATATTTGATTGTTATCATTATAAATTTTATAGTAACAATTGCAACAACATACCTATCATCTATGAATATAAGAAAAACAGCAGTAGTTGATATGATCAAAAATGATCAATGACTCCAAGTTAAGCGTATGAGTATAGTAGAATCTATCAGCATAATAAATTAGGAGAGGAGCACTTTATATATGGTTATATTAAAAACGATAAATTTAAACAAAGTTTACGGAAAGGGTGAAAATAAAGTACACGCACTAAAGGATATAAACATAAATGTAGAAAAAGGTGAATTTTTGGCAATCGTAGGACCAAGCGGAAGTGGAAAATCAACATTGCTCCACTTATTAGGAGGACTTGATAAACCAACAGAAGGAACAGTTGAGATAGATGGTGTGGATATATATAAGCTATCTGAGGACAAATTAGCTATATACAGGAGGAGAAATATAGGATTCGTATTTCAGCAGTACAATTTGATACCAGTATTAAATGTAAGAGAAAATATAGAAATGCCAGTAAGACTAGATAAAAAAATACCAGATAAAGAATATATAGATGATTTGATAGAATTTTTAGGGTTAACAGAAAGACAAAGACATTTACCAAATCAGCTTTCAGGAGGGCAGCAGCAGAGAGTGGCAATAGGCAGAGCATTGGCAGCAAAGCCCAGTATAATATTAGCAGATGAACCCACGGGGAATTTAGACACAAAAACGACAGGTGAAGTAATGAACCTGATAAAAAATTCTATTAAAAAATATAATCAGACACTTGTATTGATAACACATAATGAAAATATAGCACAAAGTGCAGACAGAATATTATCTATCGTTGATGGAGAAATACGATAGAGATAAAATTATTCAAATTATCAATGGAGGATAGAAATGAATGTATATATACATTTAGCATTAGCATATCTGAAAAAACAAAGAGGAAGGACGATTGCTTTAGTATTAGGTGTCGCCTTGGCAGTAATGCTTGTATTTGGTACTAACGTTATATTTGAAAGCCAGAGCAGAAACCAGCTTGCTAATATTTACAAAATGTATGGAACATATCAGGGTATATTTACTAATCTAAATAAAGACTTGACTGAGAAAATAAAAAATGATAAAGACGTAAGTAAATCTGCAGAAGCAGCTAATCTAGGAAATCTCGTTACTGATAATGGTATTTCAATGATATTAAATTCAACAGACAAAGACTACATAGAAATGAATGGATACACTCTTATAAAAGGTCATTTACCAAATAAGCAAGGAGAAATAGTATTAGAATCACAGGCTTTAAAAAAGATGGGACTTAAAGAAAAGCTGGGTGAGACAATAAATTTTAAAATCAAAAAGGAATATAAAGATGAAAACGGCATGAATCAAATATACATGGAAAACAAGTCCTTCAAATTAGTAGGGATATTAGATAAGCCCAAACAATATTATGAGGGGTACTATTCACTGAGAGGGTTCACATACTTTAAAGAAGGTGAAAAAAATGTACTGCCTGACAATCTTATAACATATGAAGAAATCGTCAAATTGAAATCAAAGGCTAATCTATCGGGTCAGTTGAATCAGATAAGAGAGAGATATAATATAGGAAGATGGGATTATGATCTAAATATACAACTGGTAACAGCACTTGATGATTACAGTTCTCAAAATACGAATGATTCTGTACGTCATTTTAATATTTTGATAGTAATTACAGCGATTCTTCTTATATATAACATGTTTAACATATCTTTAATAGACATGATAAAACAAATAGGCATGATGAGAGCTATAGGGTCATCAAAGAAACAAGTGAGACTGATAATAGGATTTCAAAGCTTATTTATTCTCATCATTGGATTATCTCTTGGTCTATTGATGGGTATTGCATTTTCATATATTGGGATGAAGTTGTTTAACTTTGCATTTTTAGATGTATCACAATCAACAGTGTACATAAGTGGGAAAAACATATGGAATGCAGTAATAGTCGGTACAGCAACAGTCATATTATCAAGTATAATACCCATATGGATGTCAGGCAGGATATCACCGATAGAAGCTATGAGAAAGAGTGATAAATCAGGAAAAAGGCAGAAAAATAGAGGATACCATAAGTTTATAAAAAAGATATCTGGCATAACAGGTGAGATGGCATATAAAAATGTGTGGAGAAATAAGTGGAGGACTATAATAATAGTTGTATCTGTAGCAATGGCAGGATATTTATTTATAGATGATATTGCATTTCTTAACAACCGAGATGCGGTGTATAATACAACACCGTATGTTTTAAACATGCAGGACTATGATTTTAAATTGTTGTTTGGTCCAAATATAGATCTATATTTTACAGGTTATACAAATGATGATGTAAAAGCCATATCTCAGATAGAAGGAGTGAAAAAAGTAGGTACAAAAGTATCTATGGAAGGTTTTTTGGAATCTGATGTAAATGGTTTAGAAAATGACTTTAAAAAGTACAATGGAATTTCAGATACAAATAGAAATGTGGAAACAATGATAGAAGTAAAAGGCTATGATGATGATCAGTTGCAGGGATTTAAGAAGTATATAGATAAAGGGGACATGTCATCGCTGAATGATTCATCAGATAAATATCCAAATGCAATAGTATTTAATTACTATTATGATATTTTTAAACATAAGCTCGAGGGAATTAGAAAAGATTTAAAAGTTGGTGATACCATGACAATAAGGATTCCTGTTATCAGAAATGGCAAAATAGCATATGAAGAGGGAAATATCAGAGTAGGTGCACTATTAAAGCAGGAATGGACAGCTAAAGGTGACAGTACACGGGGAGCCAGGATGGAGATAATCCTTCCTCAAAAGTACTTAATGACCATTTCAGGGAAAAGTACATATGACCAGATCAGTGTGCAGTCTGAGGCGGGAAAGGACACTTATGTGTATGATAGTATAAACAAGATTCTAAAGGACAAGCCTTTTGCAGGTGTGGAAAGCAAGCTAAGTTATATAGAAAAGAGCCAAAAAGGATTTACGGGAGTATTGAAATCAGACATGGTGATCGTAGCATTGATATTACTAATAGCAGGCATGAATGTATATAATACGCTAAAAACCAACTTATTGATACGTACAAATGAGTTTTCCACACTTAGAGCAATAGGCATGACAGTCAAGCAGCTTAAAAGCATGATAATAAAAGAATCGATTATTTATGGCCTTTTAAGCAGCATAATAGCGGCTTTAATAGGCAGTTATAACGTTTATTCATTTTACAGTTTGGTAAACAGGCAGTACAAGGCTGGATTTAACATAAGCGAAAGGCTGCAATTTAAATTTCCAGTTATACCAATACTATTGTACAGTGCTATAGTTATTGTTATATGCATATTGTCATCTTATGTATCTGCAAAGAAAGTAGAAAAGCTTAATATAGTAGAAGGCCTAAACATAATCGAATAAAAGATGAGGTGGAGATTATGAGCATATTAGAGACAGTAAAATTGACTAAGATATACGGTAAAGGTGACAATAAAGTAGAGGCTTTAAAGGAAGTATCAGTTTCTATAGAAAATGGAAAATTCACTACTATAATAGGCCCCAGCGGTTCAGGTAAGAGTACGCTGCTTCACTGCATGGCAGGACTAGATGTGCCTACATCAGGTGAAGTATTATTAAATGGTGAGAATATATTTAATCTATCAGAAGAAAAACTTTCGATACTGAGAAGGCGAAACTTCGGATTTGTATTTCAAAGCTTTAACCTTATACCAGTTATAGACGTGTATGAAAATATAACATTGCCAGTATCATTAGATAATAAAAAAATAGATAAGGACTACATATCGGAAATAATAGAAATTTTAGGACTAGAGAGCAAGATAAAAAGCTTTCCAAATGAACTCTCAGGAGGACAGCAGCAAAGAGTAGCAATAGCAAGGGCACTATCAAACAAACCAGATATAATATTTGCAGATGAACCAACAGGTAATTTAGACAGTAAAACAGCGGATGAAGTGATGAAATTCTTTAAACTCTGTGTAGAAAAATTTGGACAGACTTTGATTATGGTAACTCATAATAAAGATATAGCAGCATCAGCAGATGTATGCATAACAATACAAGATGGCAAGATTCTAAGCTACTTGAACAATTAGGAGGGTATTTTTACAGCTTGATTGCAATGAAAGCAAAGGTTTGTTTATAAGTCTTAATTCTTCAAGAGAACTTTTAGGCATGGCTTTAATTAAGTCTCTGCATACTTTTTTGCTGGGGACTTTATGTCATTTAATTTTTGTGTACGCATTATCATATCTCAATTGGTCCATGTGAAGAAAGCGAGTATTTCCTTGAATTACAGAATCAGTCATAAAGTCAATAACTTCGGCTGGCTGAAAGACAGCATTTGGCGCTTTTTTAAAGGATAATATACTTGAAAGAATTTTATCAAAGCCGATTTTTTCTTTGAATGCTTGTATATATGTGAAGGTTACATTATTTGATACTGTAAAATTGTCAAAAATTGTTGGTAAAATATATTTTAAAAACCCCTTTTCTCTTGTAAGATTAAGTGTTAAACCCATATTATGGAGATTCTCCTTTCTGTTAATTTTTTTGTTTGACACTTAAATTTTATCAGAAAAAGGAGAATTTCCATATATTTTTATATTTTTTGTAAAAAATTTTTTCACATTTTTTAGTCTTTAAATAGCTCTATTTGGACATTTTGTAAATTCATCTGCTGAATCCAAGTTTAATAAAAGTAAGAATAAATATGTTGAAATCAAAGGCTTTAAAGATTTTTAATTAAATATTGAAGTGTGTTTTATGTTCCCGCAGACTTATTGTTTGGGGAATTTTCTGTTTGAGGAGGTAAAGAATTTTCACAGTATTAGATATTTGCGAAAAGGTGTGGGAATTTGTGTACTTGTTCACAAAGATACAATTGATTGTTAATTATGAAAAAAATATAAAAATTTTTTTATAAAAAACTGTAACAAATCTTTTAAAAATTTGTCTTATATTGTGAGAGAGTAAATTTGAAAGTTTTACGGGAGATTTATATGGGAAATATGCAAATATATGATGAAATACTTCATTCATACAAAAGATGCGTAGAAGCAGGGCTTACAAGTTCGATTGCACATCCTGCAATAATTTCAAGAGGAAATGATTTGCAAATCAGATTAAAGAAAAATATGACATTAATTGAGACATTTAAAAATGTTGTTGGCAATATTTTAAGGAGCTTAAAGGATAAATACATATTTTTATTAACTGACGATGAAGGATATCTTTTGGATACGATGTGTCATGAGAAAATCCTATGTCACATCAATTTTGACTGTTCAATTGGCATATCTTTTAAAGAAGAAGCCATAGGTACAAATGCCATATCAATGGCGATGAAACTAAAAAGATTAGTATATTTGGAACCCCAGTATCATTATTGTGACATTCTAAAAAAATGGCATTGCATTGCTGCTCCAATAATTGTAGATGAAAAAATAATAGGATATTTAGATGTTTCAACGATAGAAAAAGATATGACAGAAGAAATGAATGTGGTTGTCGAATTGCTTTCAGATAAAATTGCCAATGAATATAAAAACTGTTTAAAGAATTCTGAACTAGTAAACAAAAATATAGATTTTACAGACAAACAAATAAAAATATTGATAATGCTTGCAAAAGGCTATAAAGAATTGACAATATCAAGAGAACTTGGGATTAAACCAGTTACTGTAAAATATCATAAGAAGAAAATAATTGAGAAACTATGTGTAAAAAGCATTCAAGAAGCAATAGTAGAGGCAACAAAGTTAAATTTAATAGATATTGAATAAACTAGACTATATCTTTGTATAGTTTTTTGGTTTTTATGTAAAAACTATACAAAGATATAGTAGACATTGGAAATTTATCATTGTAAAATGAAAATAGAGAAATCAATTCGTTAAAGAATTGATTAAATATTTAATATCAAAGGGAGCATAGCTGACATCTACTTCATGTAAGGCAGAACGAAGGAATTAAGGACAAAGATCCTGTGAGACATGGGAGGGTATGACACATGAGCTTAAGTGGAATCCATAAGCCAAAATATGGAAAAAACAATAGAAGCTTATTTAGGTTACTTATCACATGTAAAATTCATAAATAAATAGCATTAATATAAATGAGGGCTTCTTTGAAGATCGTGAGAATCTGAGAATGAGTGAGATATTAAAAGAAAATTAAAAATTATAAATGGAGGGCGGTGTACATGTGAACCCTTCAAAAATTGTTTTTAGTAATTATACGCATACCATTGAATATGATAACAACGTTGTAATATATAATAGAAAAAGTGGACAATGGATTAGAATATCAAAAGGAAGTATATGATATATTTAAATATGTTGTAAATAATAGATTAGATATTGAGGAATTAAATAACTGCATAATAGATAATGAAGATAAAAAATTTATAACAGAAGTTTATAATAGACTTCTTAATAAAAAGCTTATTAATAATACTTTTGAATCTAATAATATCAAGTCAATTGGTTTTGAACTAACTAATAGATGTAATTTAAAATGTATTCATTGTTGTATAGATGCAGACATTACTCATAGATATGAACTTTCAACACGCTTCGCTCATATACAAAAATTTACTTCGTGAGTTTTCAGACTGTACTTTTATTGACAACTCCAGATGGTTAATTGGGACTTCCTCAAAAAACTAAAGAAAAGCGAAAGGAGGTACACATCATGTTAAATATAAGGTCACCGGATATATTATCAGGCAACAAAAAAGGCTCCAATTTATCCACCTAATTCTGACCACTTAAAGTCTTTGATTAAGAGGATATTAGAGAGCCTTGCACTACAAAGATACACCCAAAGGGGTGTAAAGTCAATCATAAAAAAACAAGGAGGAATATTGCAATGAAACGTACAGTTACATTTTTGATAGTAGTATGTATGCTCGTATTAAGTCTCTCATCCGCATTTGCAGTAAGTGTAAATGATAAAGTTGATAACTCTCAGACAGTTGTCAATTTGCTTGTCGATTCAATCAACAAAGGCGATTGGAAAACTTATGTTGATCTACAGGCAAATATAAATCGAGAAGGTATTCAAGGGTTTATCAATGACGCTGATAATGCAAAGAATGGGTTGGGTATATTTAATGTAAAATCAGCAAAAATTAAGGAAATGAAAGCCCTTTCAGATGATGTGGTTGCCCAATTAACTAATCTATCCCAGTATAAACAGCAGTATAATGAAGTTCAGGCATATTTGGTTGGGATAGATTACAGAGTAAAAAAAGAGAACAAATATTTCTTCAATGGAGTAAATTATAACTTAGTAGTGTTGGGCAAGGAAGCCGACAATTGGAAAGTAATTGAAATGTCAGATGCTCCATTGGAAATACTTATACCCGCTGGTTATGGATTTGGCAGCGAAGATGAGAAGGAAGCACTGAAAATAATTAAAGCTCGAATCAATGGTGATATTGTTAATAAAGAAGGAAAGCTTATTGAAAGTAATAAAGCCAGTTACCGCGGCATTCAAATTGAAAAAGGAATAAACTCTGCAGATATACAAGAAGCTCCAATGGGAGTGTTATCAACAGGCGATCACGTACGTCCTGATTACATAAGGGTTTATCATGATCGTTCTTCATCGGATCCCAATTACCACAAAACAATAAGTACAGATTTCTACTATTATGTAAAAAACGTACTTCCCAATGAATGGTATTCAACTTGGCCTTCGGAATCGTTAAAAGCAGGTGCAATGGCTGTTAAAATGTACGGCTGGTATCATGTTTACCATCCAAAGTGGCCTTCGCTTAATGCTGACGTAAAAGATACAACAGCAGACCAAGTGTTTATTGATAATACAGAGGTAAGTTCCACTACAACTGCAATAAATAATGTTGGAGGCGTAGGGTTAGAAAATTCAAGTGGAGCTGTTTTTGAAACACAATACTTGGCAGGTACACAAGGACAGCCTGGAACACAAAGCTCAGGTAAAATGTCTCAATGGGGGACAAAATATTGGGCTGACCAGGGAACAAAAACTTATATTCAAATGTGCCACTATTACTACGATAACTCTGATAAGTCATCGGGTGCAATAGCGACATTCTCGTATTAAAAGTAAGCTGATATGCGTTGAAAGATTCCCTTTTAAGTGGTTCTTTCAACGCGTATAATATTAATTAAGTAAAATTATTACAAAACGGAGGCATATAAATGAATCGATTCTTTATTTTGCTATTTTCAGTCATATTCTTGTTGAGTTTTACATCTTGTTCAAATGAAACCAAAAAACTTAACACTAATCCTGAACAGCAATTGAATCAATCCCAAAATACACAATTGAAACAAAACATTCAAACCGATCTTTATCAAATCTCAATTCCAAAAGAATGGACAGCAGAGAAATTAGATGGGAATATACTTGCATTTAAGAAAGAAAACAAAAAGATAGGTGGACTGGATATTATAGGATATTATCCAGAACAACCAATTTCACAGCTTGAGCCAAACCATTCAGAAGTTATCGAATCAAAAACACTTGAAGGATTTTTTACGGAAGTAGTGAAGGAAAAACTTAAAATTACACCCCCGGCTGCATCTGGTGAAACAACTGTAACCGAGCAGGTACACCTGTTTTTTATTATCAAGGAAAAAAAGATTGCTTATGACCTATATTTTAATACTGCTGATGTTGATGAACAAACCGCTTTGAACATTGCAAAAAGTTTAAAATTAAAATAATATATAATAGCTTTATACCGGGATTTGGTATGGCGGAGAAAGTTACTTGTTGATAATTTGGCACTTCAACGTTTTGCGCTTGGCTATTAATATAACCAATTATGCTATGGATATTCAATAAGTATTTCCCGTTTGATGGTCAAAACACTAAATTTTAAGCCAATCCAGATAATTTGCAATATATGAATCCCGCTGTCTTTGACGAAAAAAGCAAGGGTATCCTTTAATATCTCATTTGCACGGCGTAGCTCTGCATTCTCTTTTTCAAGCTCATTTTCCCGGCTGCTTTGACTTTGTGTACGTTTATTTTCGTTTCCAACATGTGCTTTCTCATTGTACTTCTTACGTTTCTGTCTCCATCCTGAAAGGGTATCATATGGGATACCCAGCTGTTCTGATGCTTTGGCAAGCCCAATTTCGTCTGATAATTTAACAGCTTCTTCCTTAAATGTTTTTCATAGGCAGTCATTGTACATTCCTCACTTTCATACATTAATAATTTTATCGTATTTCGTGAGTTTTGTGACTGCATTTTTATTATAGTACTCCAAATAATATACTCCAATTTTGAGTATATTATTTTTTGTATCAGGTTAACCACAATATAGAATAAAAAACTTGACAAAATAATTTTTCTCATATAAAATTTATCTGTAAAGCTCAGTACCTTAACAGGTGGTATTTATGAATACAGATTTTGTGGAAATGAATGTTTTATTTGATTTTTACGGCTCGCTACTTACAGGTAAACAGATGGATATATTTAAAATGTATTATATGGATGACTATTCATTAGGCGAGATATCGCAGGAACTTAATATTTCAAGACAGGGTGTTTACGATTCGCTTAAAAGGGCTGAAAGTGTATTAAAATACTACGAAGAAAAGCTGGGTCTTGTCAAGAAATATAATTCTAGTATTGCGAAAATTAATAACATAAAACGCATTATAGATGATGCAAAAATAAATATTTCTGATAAGAGTGCTTTAAGGGTACTGGATGAGATACAAAAAGAACTTGATGAGATTGAATTATAAATATAAGATATTTTAGGAGGTTTTTTAATGGCTTTTGAGAGTCTTACTGGAAAGCTTCAGGATATATTTAAAAAGCTTAGAGGTAAGGGGAAGTTAAGTGAAAAAGATGTAAAAGAAGCGATGAAAGAAGTCAAAATAGCACTTCTGGAAGCTGATGTCAATTTTAAAGTTGTTAAAGAATTTATAAATACTGTTACTGAAAAGTCTTTAGGACAAGAGGTAATGGAAAGCCTTACACCTGCGCAGCATGTCATAAAGATTGTCAATGATGAATTGACAGCTTTGATGGGTTCTAAAGAAAGCAAGATTAATTTCAGCGATAAGCCTCCGACAATTATTATGATGGTTGGATTGCAAGGTTCCGGTAAGACGACGACAAGTGGCAAACTTGCTAATTATTTAAAATCGAAAGGTAAAAATCCCATTCTTGTTGCATGTGATATATATAGACCGGCAGCCATTAAACAGCTTCAAGTTGTCGGATCATCTATCAATGTACCGGTGTTTTCTATGGGTGACAAAACGACACCTGTTGATATTGCAAAAGGTGCTGTTGATTTTGCCAAAAACAACAATTATAATGTTGTAATAATTGATACGGCTGGAAGGCTTCATATCGATGAAGAGCTTATGGATGAGCTTAAAAATATAAAAGATGCTGTAAATCCAAATGAGATACTTTTGGTTGTGGATGCAATGACTGGTCAAGATGTCGTCAATGTGGCAGAGTCATTTAATGATAAGCTCGATATAGATGGTGTTATATTGACAAAGCTGGATGGCGATACGAGAGGTGGTGCAGCATTATCAGTAAAAGCTGTTACACATAAGCCTATTAAATTTATAGCATCGGGAGAGAAGTTGACTGACATAGAAGTATTTCATCCCGACAGAATGGCATCAAGGATTTTGGGCATGGGCGATGTCTTGAGTTTAATTGAAAAAGCTCAGTCCCAGATTGATGAAAAAAAGGCATTAGAGCTTCAAAAAAAGATTTTAGAGCAGCAGTTTTCTTTCGATGATTTCCTTGAACAGTTGCAAGGGTTAAAAAATATGGGACCGATAGACCAGCTATTTTCTATGATACCTGGAGTAAATATGTCAAAATTTAAAGGTGTAAATGTAAGTGATAAGGATATAAGAAGAATTGAAGCAATAATACAATCAATGACCAAAGAAGAAAGACAAAATCCCTCTATCATTAATGGCAGTAGAAAAAAAAGAATAGCTGCTGGAAGCGGTACTACCATTCAACAAGTAAATAGTTTATTAAAGCAATTTGAACAAACGAAGAAAATGATGAAGAAATTTGCTGATGTAGGCAATAATATAAAAATGGCCAAACGAAAAATGCCATTTTTTAGATAATTGTTATATTCATTTGAAGGAGGTGATAAAGTGGCAGTTAAGATTAGGTTAAAAAGAATGGGGGCTAAAAAATCTCCATTTTATAGATTTGTTGTGGCTGATTCAAGGTCTCCACGTGATGGTAGATTTATAGACGAAATTGGTTATTATAACCCTGTTTCAAATCCAAAAGAAATAAAAATTGATTCAGAAAAAGCTATAAAATGGTTAAAAGTTGGAGCACAGCCATCTGATACAGTCAGAGCATTATTTAAAAAGGAAGGTATATTTGATAGAATTAATGGTTAAAATTCTCTTTTGTAGGAAGGGATAGTTATGGGTGAGTTAGTAAAATTTATAGCCAAATCTCTAGTAGATAATCCTGATGCTGTACAAATAAATGAAATTGAAGGTGAACAATCAATAATCATAGAATTAAAGGTTGCACCAGAGGACATGGGAAAGGTAATAGGAAAGCAAGGTAGAATTGCAAAAGCAATAAGAACACTTGTTAAAGCGGCCGCAACAAAGGAAAAGAAGCGCGTTGTTGTAGAAATAATTTAGGTGATTTTCATGGATGATTATTTATCCGTAGGTAAGATAACATCTGCATACGGTGTAAATGGAGAAGTAAAAGTTTTTCCTCTTACAGATCATTTAGATAGATTTTATGATTTAGACTATGTGTATATATTTGATAAAACAGGTAAAACTTCTTTAAATATTGAAACAGTCAGGTTTATAAAAAATCTTGTGATTGTAAAATTTAAAGAAATAAATGATAGAAATGAAGCAGAAAGATTAAAAGGCAAGTTGATAAAGATAACAAGAGATAATGCTGTAAAGCTGGATGATGATGAATATTTTATTAAGGACTTGCTAAACATGAGAGTATATACAGATGATCAAAAAGAGCTAGGCATATTAAAGGATGTTTTAAAAACCGGTGCAAATGATGTCTATGTTGTAAAAACTGATGATAGAGATATTTTGATACCTGCCATAAAAGATGTAATAAAAAAGGTTGATATTAAAGAGCGTAAAATGACAGTCCACCTTTTGGAGGGGCTATAATGATATTCAATGTTTTGACGATTTTTCCTGATATGTTTGAAGGAATACTTAGGAATAGCATTTTAAAAAGGGCTATTGAAAGAGATTTGATTAAAGTAAATTTGGTTAATATCAGGGACTATTCAAAGGATAGACATAAAAAAACGGATGATTACCCATATGGTGGCGGGTATGGCATGGTTATGATGGTTCAACCAATATACGACGCAATAAATGCTGTCAAATCATCTAAAGATATACCGGTTTTTTATATGGGCCCTAAGGGGAAAAAGTTTGATCAAAAAAAAGCTGTAGAAATTTCAAGATATGATGAAATAATACTATTGTGTGGACATTATGAAGGAATTGACGAGAGGGCGTACTCAGTGATAGATGAAGAGATATCAATGGGAGATTTCATCATGACTGGTGGCGAAATAGCTGCAATGGCAGTTATTGATTCTGTATCAAGGTTGATACACGGTGTTTTGCCACAAGATGAAAGCTTTATGGATGAGTCTTTCTATAACGGTTTACTAGAATATCCTCAATATACGCGACCAGAAAATTTTAACGGTATGGAAGTACCTAAAGTGTTACTGTCTGGTAATCATGCGGAGATAGCTAAATGGAGAAGACAGAAGTCTTTAGAACTTACATTAAATTTACGCCCTGATCTCTTGGACAAGAAATATTTAACCAAACAAGATATAGATTATCTTATGCAAATAGGGTATTCAGATATTTGAAAGGAGGGGAAAAAATGAATTTAATTGATATTGTTGAAAAAGAACAATTGAGAGAAGTACCTCAGTTTAATGTAGGAGATACTGTAAGAGTACATTATAAAGTTATTGAAGGTGACAAGGAAAGAATACAGGTCTTTGAAGGTATTGTGCTTAAAAGAACTGGTGGTTCTCTTAGAGAAAATTTCACTGTAAGACGTATTTCTTACGGTGTTGGTGTTGAAAGAACTTTCCCACTTCATTCACCGAGAATTGATAAAATAGAAGTTGTTAGAAGTGGTAAAGTAAGAAGAGCAAAGCTTTATTATGTGAGAGAAAGAATAGGTAAAGCTGCTAAAATTAAAGAAAAAATGTAAAAGGGGACTTAACAGTCCCTTTTTCGACATCTGGAGGAAATTATGTATCAATGGTATCCAGGCCATATGGCAAAAACGAAGCGTTTAATTGAAGAAAATTTAAAAATAGTCGATATTGTGTATGAATTAATTGATGCAAGAATTCCTAAAAGTAGCAGAAACCCGCTTATAGATGAATTGGTTAAAAATAAAAAACGAATTATTCTGCTTAATAAAGCTGACTTATCTGATTCTGCTGTTAATAAAATGTGGAATGAATATTTTAAAAAGCTAGGCATTGCAAGCCTTAATATAAATTCATTGAATAGCAGCAGTATTAAAGAAATATATGAATTGACTTTAAAAGAATGTAGCAATATAATAGATAGAAAAAGACAAAAGGGAATAAAAGCCAAATTAAGGGCAATGATAGTGGGTATACCTAATGTGGGCAAATCAACACTTATAAATTCGCTATCAAAAACAAAAAGTGCAAAGACAGGGAATAAACCAGGGGTAACAAAAGCAAAACAGTGGATACGGACTCCTTATTTTGATTTGTTGGACACGCCTGGAATACTGTGGCCCAAATTTGAAGATGAGCGTATTGGAATCATGCTGGCATTGACAGCTGCAATTAAAGATGAACTGTTGAACCATGAAGAATTGGCATTTAGTTTACTAAAAATTTTAAAACAAGAGTATCCAGAGCTTTTGATGCAAAGATATAAGATTCAAAATGTTGGAATTGATTTGTATGACTTATTAAGAGAAATAGGCAGAATGAGAGGTTGTTTGTCGTCTGGTGGGTATATTGATACGGAGCGTACATCAAAAATTATTATAGAAGATTTTCGAACAGGCAAACTTGGGAAGATATCTCTTGAGAGGCCTGATTAGGGGGATTTTAATGCTATCTATAACTAAAAGTATGGCGATAATGGGCATCGATGGTTATGTAGTAGACGTAGAGATAGATATATCAAATGGACTTCCGTCATTTGATATTGTGGGTCTTGGTGATACAGAAATTAAAGAATCAAGAGATAGGGTAAGAGCTGCTATAAAAAATAGTGGATATAAATTTCCTGTAGAAAAGATTACAGTAAATTTAGCGCCTGCAAACACAAAAAAAGAAGGTACATCATTCGATTTGCCCATTGCTATAGGTATACTTATCTGTACAGGTCAGGTAAAGCCAATTAAGGATAATACAGTTTTACTTGGTGAATTATCACTTGATGGATCACTAAGATCTATAAGAGGTGCTTTACCTATGGCTATAAGCGCAAGAGAGAATGGAATAAAAAGTATGATTTTGCCTTATGGAAATGCTAAGGAAGCTGCAGTTACTAAGGATATTTCAATATTTCCGGCCAAATCTTTAAATGAGGTAGTAGATTTCATTAATGGCAGTATCATGATTGAGCCTATTAAGATAAACATAGAAGAATATTTTAAAAAGGATGATTATGATGTAGATTTTTCAGATGTAAAAGGACAAGAAAATGTTAAAAGAGCATTTGAAATTGCTGCAGCAGGTGGACATAACATAATGTTAGTTGGTCCACCAGGGGCAGGGAAAACAATGCTTGCCAGGAGGTTCCCCACAATTCTTCCAGAAATGACCTTAGAGGAAGCTTTAGAAGTTACTAAAATACACAGCATAGCAGGGACTTTACCTGAAAATACATCGCTAATAACAAATAGGGTTTTTCGCGCTCCTCACCATACAATTTCGACAGTTTCGCTAATTGGTGGTGGTAGGATTCCAAAACCTGGTGAAGTTTCATTGGCACATTATGGTGTTTTATTTCTAGATGAATTTCCTGAGTTTAGAAGGGATGCTATAGAAGCACTTAGACAGCCGTTAGAAGATGAGTTTGTAACGATATCCAGAGTAAATGCAACTTTTACATACCCTGCTAAGATAATTCTAATTATTGCTTTAAATCCATGTCCGTGTGGATTTCTGGGTGACGAGGCCCACGAGTGTCGATGTACACCAAATGAAATAAGGCGCTATCAAAATAAGATTTCAGGTCCATTGCTTGATAGGATTGATTTGCATGTGGAAGTGAACCGTGTTGACAAGCAGAAGTATTTTGAAGACGATAAAAACATTGAGACTTCAGAAATAATAAGGAATAGAGTTAAAAAAGCGCGGGAAAAACAATTAAAAAGGTATCACGGCAGTAATATATTTTTTAATTCTCAGCTAAAAAATAATATGATAAAGAAATTTATTAAACTTGATAATAAGACAACAGAAATGATTAAAGACTTTTTCGACAGGCTCGGTTTAAGCGCCAGGGCATATAATAAAATAATAAAAGTATCAAGAACCATTGCAGACCTTGATGGTAGCGAACAGATAAAATATGAACATGTCGCAGAAGCATTACAATATAGAAATCTAAATAATAAGTATTTTAATAGTTAATTTCAAAAAGAGGTGTAATTATGCAAAGAGTTTTTTCCGGTGTACAACCGACTGGTGATATTCATATAGGAAACTATCTTGGCGCAATGAGGCAATTCGTAAAACTTCAAGATGATTATGAATGCCTTTTTTGCATAGTTGATTTACATGCGTTGACAATACCACAGGATCCAGAAACATTAAGGAAAAAGTCCATAGAACTAGCAGGGCTATATCTTGCCATTGGCCTTGACCCAAAAAAAGTTATAATTTTTGTGCAGTCACATGTGTCCGAACATCCTGAGCTTGGATGGCTATTACAGTGTATGACATATTTTGGCGAGTTGGGAAGAATGACACAATTTAAAGACAAAAGCAAAGGCAAAGAATCTGTATCTGTGGGTCTTTTCACATATCCTGATTTAATGGCCGCTGATATTTTACTTTACGATACGAATTATGTACCTGTAGGGAATGACCAAAAACAACATTTAGAATTAACGAGAGACATAGCTGAAAGGTTTAATAATCGTTTTGGTAATACATTTGTAGTACCGGAGCCTATGATTTTAAAAACAGGTTCAAGAATAATGAGTCTGACAGAGCCAGATAAAAAAATGAGTAAGAGTGATGAAAATCAGTTTAGTAAGATTAATTTATTAGATGATCCATCACAAATTAAGAAGAAAATAATGAGGGCTGTTACAGATTCAGAAAATGTAATAAGATATGATCCTGAAAATAAACCTGGAGTAAGTAATTTATTGACGCTATACAGTGCATTTACCGATATAAACATAGAAGACGCCGAAAAGAGGTTTAGTGGTCAAGGGTATGGTACGCTAAAAAAAGAGCTTGTTGATGTAATAGTTGAGAGGCTTACGGAAATACAAAGAAATTACAAAAATCTTGATTTAAATTTTATAAATAGTGTATTACGAGATGGTGCTGAAAAGGCGAGCAAGATAGCAAAATTGACAATAGAAAGAGTAAAAAATAAAATGGGATTATTGATCATAAAGTAAAAGCATTTTTTATGTGATTTAATTTATTCAGTTTAAAAGAATTCGGATCAATCAAAACTTCAATAACGTCAAACCTAAACATATAATTTATGTAGTTTTTGTGATAGGTTATAAAAGTTTCTGCTACTTTTATAATTTTGTTTTTCTTATAATAGTTTACTGCTTCTTTTGGGTAGCCAAATTTTGTAGAGGTGCGTGTTTTAACCTCTACAAAAACCAGGCTATTTTTATTTATTGCAATTATATCAATTTCACCAATTGCGCATCTAAAATTTTTTTCTATAATAGAATAACCGTATTTTTTTAAATATTTTTCGGCTATATTTTCACCTAAATTTCCTAATACTTTGTTATTCATATAATATCCTTTCCTATTATATTCCTTAAAAAAGATTTTCTATGTATGGGACATGGTCCATATTTTTTTATTGCTTCTATATGTTCTTTTGTACCATATCCCTTGTTTTGGCAAAAACCGTACTCTGGGTAAATTTTATCATATGATTTCATAATATTATCTCTTTCAACTTTTGCAATAATAGAAGCGGCAGCTATGGATACACTTTTCATATCGCCCTTTATTATTGGTTTTTGTTTTATATTAACATTTGGTATTTTAACTGCATCGACAAGCAAAAAGTCGATTTTAACGTTTATTTTCGATATAGCAATCTCCATTGCCTTATATGTAGCATTTAAAATATTCATTTTATCTATATAACTATTATCTACAATCCCAATTCCATATGCTATAGCATTTTTCTTAATGATAGCAGATAAGTACTCTCTTTTATTTTCGGTTAATTTTTTTGAGTCATTTATATCCGGTATAAAACAATTCCTTGGCAGTATAACACATCCTGCGACGACAGGTCCTCCCAAAGGTCCTCTTCCGACTTCATCAATGCCTCCAATTATTTCGCAATTTAGATCATAAAGTTCTTTTTCGTATTTACTTAGAAATTCGAGTCTCACTTTTTCTTTATTAAGCCAATTTATTGCATTATCGCTAATGTTTAATCCATTAATATTTAAACCATTTTTATATATGTATTCTTTTAAATTCTTTATATTTAATGACCTTGATGCCATATTTTTATCACCCAACTTTCTATTATTCGACATATATACTTAAAATCCCTTCTTTTAATTTTTATATTTTATTATTATAATGATAATGTTTATATTATTGGATAGAAGGTGTAATGATGGATAATAATAAAATTTACTCTATCTGGTTAGGATCTATTAACAATGTTGGTGCAAAAACCTATAAAAAATTAATAGATTACTTTGAAAACGCAGAAAATGTATATAGATCAAATAATGATGATTTAAAGAGCATTGTTAATAATAGTAGAATATATAAAAATATATTAGAAGCAAAAAAGATTGACCCCTACAGATATGTAAATAGATTGATTAAAGAAAAAATAGATGTACTATTATATAATGATGATGGATATCCCAAGTTATTAAAAGATATATATGATGCGCCACCAATACTTTATGTTAAAGGAACTATTAAAAAAATTGATGATTTATCACTAGCAATTGTGGGTTCAAGAAATGCAACGGCATATGGACTAAGTGTATCTGAAAAGATCTCATATAAAATTTCAAAACATGGCTTTACTGTAATAAGTGGGATGGCAAGAGGAATAGACAGTTTTGCACATAAAGGTGCACTTAAAGCTGGTGGTAGAACCATTGCAGTTTTAGGGTGTGGAGTTAATATTGCGTATCCTGAAGAGAATAAAAAATTAATGAATGAAATAATCGAAAATGGTGCAGTTATTTCAGAATATCCACTTGATTACTTACCATTGTCTGGCAATTTTCCGGCTAGAAATAGAATAATAAGTGGATTATCTTTAGGCGTTATTGTTGTTGAGGCAGGTATAAAAAGTGGTTCTTTAATTACAGCTAAATTCGCCCTTGAACAAGGAAGAGATGTTTTTGCAGTACCCGGAAATATAACGAGTGCATACAGCAAAGGAACAAACGAACTAATAAAACAAGGTGCAAAATTAGTAGCAGATATCAATGATATACTTGAAGAATATAATTTTAGAGAAGATATAAAAGTTAGAATAAATGAGCAGTTGATTAATACACTAAACAATGATGAGAGAAAATTATATGAGATGATAAAAGATAGCCCTAGGGATATAGAAGAAATAATTGATTATATAAAATATCCTGTTGCAAAAATTAATTATTTGTTGTCATCTCTATTGCTTAAAGGACTTATAATAAGATTACCTGGCAATAAATATGAAAAAAGTTTTGATTAATTTTAAAAGTTTGATATAATTAATAAATGTTTTGGAGGTGTTAAAATGGCAAAATCATTAGTGATAGTTGAATCACCCTCAAAGGCAAAAACTATACTTAAGTTTTTGGGTAAAAACTATAAGGTTGAAGCCTCCATGGGGCATGTAAGAGATCTGCCTAAGAGCCAACTTGGTATAGATATCGAAAAAAATTTTGAGCCTAAATACATAACTATCCGCGGAAAAGGCCCAATTATAGAAAAATTGAAAAAAGAGGCAAAGTCTGCTGCAAGAGTTTTTTTAGCAACAGACCCTGATAGAGAGGGTGAAGCAATATCATGGCATCTTGCAAATTTACTTAATATAAATGTTGATGATACTTGCAGAATTGAATTTCATGAGATAACGAAAAATGCAATACAAAATGCCATTAAAAATCCTCGTAAAATAGATATGAACCTTGTAGATGCACAACAGGCTAGAAGAATATTAGATAGATTAGTAGGATATAATATAAGCCCTTTGCTCTGGAGAAAGATTAAAAGGGGTTTAAGTGCTGGAAGAGTACAGTCTGTTGCAACGAGGCTTATATGCGATAGAGAAAAAGAAATTGAAAATTTTAAACCGGAAGAATATTGGACGATTTCTGCATTTTTGTATGAAAAAAATAAGGCACAGTTTTTTGAGGCAAAATTTTATGGAACAAAGAATAATAAAATAGAGCTAAAAAATGAAAATGAAGTAAATAACATTATAGATAATTTGGACGAAAATTATATAGTTGACAGCGTTAAAACAGGTGTAAAAAAAAGAAATCCTGCTCCACCTTTTATAACAAGCACAATGCAGCAGGAAGCATCGAGAAAGCTCGGTTTTACTGCTAAAAAAACAATGATGATAGCGCAACAATTATACGAAGGTGTTGATATAAAAGGAGAAGGTAGCCTCGGATTAATTACTTATATTAGAACGGACTCTACAAGGGTATCTGATGAAGCAAAAAAAGCAGCTTATGAATATATATTAGAAAAGTATGGAAAAGAATATGCAAATCCTGATGCAGTATATACAAAGAAGAAGGGAAATGTTCAGGATGCTCACGAAGCCATCAGGCCCACATACATTAATATTGAACCGGAAAAAATAAAAGATTCATTGAAAACAGATCAGTATAAACTTTACAAGCTTATATGGAGCAGGTTTATTTCAAGTCAGATGTCACAGGCTATTTATGATACAATTAACATGGATATACTAAATAGTAATTATATATTTAAGGCATCAGGATCAAAATTGAAGTTTTCTGGATTTATGAGTGTATATACAGAAGGAACAGACAATGAAAATTTGGAAGAAAAAACGCTTCCCTTATTAAAAGAAGGGGAACATTTAAAGCTAAAGGAATTAAAACCTGAACAACATTTTACACAACCGCCTTCAAGGTATACGGAGGCAACTTTGATAAAAGAACTCGAAGAAAAAGGTATTGGCAGGCCAAGTACTTATGCACCTATAATATCAACATTACTTGATAGAGGATACGTCATTAAGGAGAAGAAAAACTTAAAACCTACAGAGCTTGGATTTATTGTTACAGATGTAATGAAAGAGTTTTTCTCAAAAATTGTCGATGTTAAGTTTACTGCTGAAATGGAAGAACAGCTTGATGAAGTTGAAGAAGGAATAAAAAAGTGGTGTGATGTTATTGATGGATTTTATAACGAATTTTATGGGTCATTAAAAATCGCTGAAGAACAAATGAAAGATATTGAAATAAAGGATGAAGAAACAGATATAAAATGTGAATATTGTGGCAGGAATATGGTTATAAAATATGGTAGATATGGCAAATTTTTAGCATGTCCAGGTTTTCCTGAATGTAAAAATACTAAGCCATTGTATGAAGAAACAGGTGTATTATGTCCTAAATGCGGTGGGAAAATATTAGCAAGGAAGAGTAAGAAAGGAAAAAACTATTTTGTTTGCGAGAATTCACCTAAGTGTGATACTATATTATGGGATAAACCTGTTAATGAAAAGTGTCCCAAATGTGGCAGTCTCCTTGTAGAGAAATATAGCAAGAAAGGTAAAATTATAAAATGCAGTAGTTGCGATTTTGTAAAGTAATTTAAATTTAATAAAAATTTCGAATACATTGTTGATATATTATTAATTTTATGATAAGATTATATTGTTTCTGGGGGGTGAAAAATTGTTTAAAGGTACAACTATAGTAGCCGTACGAAAGGATAACAAGGTTTCTATTGCAGGTGATGGACAGGTAACATTCGGTGAAAATACAATATTAAAACACGGCGCTAAAAAAATAAGAAGATTATACAATAACGAGGTGCTTATAGGATTTGCTGGTTCCGTTGCTGATGCTCTTACATTATCAGAGATGTTTGAAGAAAAATTAGAACAATATGGTGGAAATTTAAAGAGAGCGGCTGTAGAGCTTGCACAAGAATGGAGAAAAGACAAGGTTCTAAAAAAGCTTGAAGCTTTATTAATCGCAGCAGACAAAGAAGTAACATTGGTTATATCAGGAAATGGTGAAGTGATTGAACCTGATAACGATGTAATTGCAATTGGTTCTGGCGGAAACTATGCTATGTCAGCAGCACTTGCTCTTAGATATAATACAGATCTTCCTGTTGAGGATATCGCTAAAAAGTCCCTGGAGATTGCGTCGCAAATATGTGTTTACACAAATGACCATATTACAGTAGAGAGTTTATAAGGAGGGGACTTGTATGAAAAATTATACACCAAAAGAGATTGTAAATGAACTTAATAAATACATAGTCGGACAAGATTTAGCAAAACGTTCTGTAGCTGTTGCACTAAGAAATAGGTATCGAAGAAATCTTTTGCCAGATGAAATCAAAGATGAAGTTACACCTAAGAATATATTGATGATTGGTCCTACAGGAGTAGGTAAGACTGAAATAGCCAGGAGGATAGCGCGGCTTGTAGAAGCACCATTTGTAAAAGTTGAAGCAACAAAATTTACAGAGGTAGGTTATGTTGGCCGTGATGTAGAGTCTATGGTAAGAGATTTGCTTGAATCATCAATTAGAATGGTAAAACAAGAAAAAATGCAGAAAGTTATGTTACGTGCAAAAGAATTAGCAGAAGATAGAATAATCGATTATATAGTAAATGGTAGAAAGAATAAACGTACTAAAAACCCATTTGAATTTATCTTTAATAACAGGAATGACGAAGAAGAAATTCATGAAGATGAACAAAATGAAATAATACTTAAAAAAGAACAAATTAGGGAAAAAATAAGAAGCGGAGAATTAAATGACAAAATAATTGAGATAGAATTAACAGATTCATCTTCACCTGTTCTTGAAATGTACTCGAATTTGGGTTCTGAAGAGATGAACATAAACCTACAGGATATGTTTTCTGATATATTACCTAAGAAAAAGAAATATAAAAAAGTTCCTTTAGCTGAAGCTAAAAAAATATTGGAGTCTGAAGAAGCACAGAATTTGATTGACATGGATGAAGTAATCGATGAAGCGATAAAAAGAACAGAACAAGATGGGATAATTTTTATCGATGAAATAGATAAAATTGCCGGTAGCGGATACTCCAATGGGCCCGATGTATCAAGGGAAGGAGTACAAAGGGATATACTTCCAATTGTTGAAGGTAGTACTGTAATGACAAAATATGGCCCTGTTAAAACAGATTACATTCTTTTTATAGCGGCTGGTGCTTTTAATGTATCAAAAGTAAGTGATTTAATACCAGAATTGCAAGGAAGATTTCCGGTAAGAGTTGAATTAAAACCCTTGACAAAAGAAGATTTTATAAGAATTTTGAAGGAACCTAAAAATGCATTGACTAAACAATATATGGCACTTTTAAAAACCGAAGGTGTTGATATAGAATATTCTGATGATGCAATTGATAGGATAGCGGAAATTGCTTATCTAATTAATCAACAAACGGAAGATATAGGTGCTAGGAGATTACATACAGTGATGGAAAAGCTGTTTGAAAAATTATCATTTGAAGCCCCAGAATTTAGCGGGAAAAATATAATTATTGATAAAAATTATATTGATGAACAATTAAAAGATAGTTTAAGTAAATTTGATGTTAATAAGTATATACTATAGATGAGGAGGATAAATATAAATATGGAGACACTTCTCGAAAAAACGAGGAAAGTAAATAAGATACTACAGAAGACAGGTATTCAACCAGTTAATTTTAATGAATTATCTCAAATATTAAAAGACGTTGTAAATTGTAATGTCTATATAATAAGCAGAAGAGGCAAATTGTTAGGTTACAATCTTATAGATGATTACAGTAATAAGATTGCAGGTGATGATGTAATTAAAAATAAGCAATTTCCAGAGGAATATAACGAAGAATTGTTAAAAATATCGGAAACATATATCAATGCTACAAAAGAAGATAAGGTATTGCTCATTAAAGAGGAGCAAAAATATGCAACAATCGTTCCTGTTTATGGTGGTGGGAATAGACTTGGTACATTATTGTTAACAAGATTTAACGATAAATTTACCGACGATGATATTATACTTGCCGAATATGGTGCAACTGTGATTGGACTTGAAATATTAAGGTCTAAAAATGATGAGCTCGAGGAAGATGAAAGAAAACGGGCAGTTGTACAGATGGCACTTGCAACACTTTCATATTCTGAACTTGAAGCTGTCATACATATATTTGATGAATTAGAAGGAAATGAAGGATTACTTGTAGCAAGTAAAATAGCAGATAAGGTTGGAATAACAAGGTCGGTTATAGTAAATGCCTTAAGGAAATTTGAAAGCGCCGGTGTTATAGAATCAAGATCCCTTGGCATGAAGGGGACACACATTAAGATATTAAATGATAAGCTAATAGATGAGCTAAAAAAATTAAAGAGATAAGTATAACGGAAAGTCCTAATGAAAATTAGGACTTTTTTCTTATGGTTTTAAAATAAGCAGCGTGATATAATATATTTTGACAAAAATTGATAATACTTGACATTAATTTCTTTATTTAATGATAATTCATTGATAAAAAATATAAAATAAATGTTTTTTTGCTTCTATTTGTAAGAACTATGAAGGATATTTAAAATTTTTGTCGAATATTAGTATTAATGACTGGAGGGGAAAATATGATAGAATTGAACTTCGGGCAAGTAGATCTTTTGGGAAAAGCATTAGATGCTTCAGCGTTGAGAAATGAAATAATATCTAATAACATTGCAAATGTTGATACAGTAGGTTTTAAAAGATCAGATGTAAAATTCGAAGATTTTTTAAAAGACGCGTTAAGTTCAAATAAACTTGAGGGATATGTCACAGATAAAAATCATATACCAATAAACCCTTCAACTATCGATAATATAAAGCCACAAATAGTTCAAGATAACAGTACTTCGTCGAGACTTGATGGAAATAATGTTGATATTGATGTCGAAATGTCAAATTTGGCCAAAAATCAGCTCTATTATGAAGCAATAGCACAAAGGATAAACGGTGAACTAAACTCAATTATAACAGCAGTAAAAGATGGGAGGTAAAAAAATTGGGATTTTTAAATTCTATTGATATAAGTGCTTCTGGCTTGACCGCAGAAAGATTAAGAATGGATGTTATATCTCAAAACATTGCAAATGTTAATACAACGAGGACATCTAGCGGTGGACCATACAGAAGAAAACTTGTCGTCTTTAAAGAAATTGATGATCAAAATAATTTCGGTAATATGCTTGATATAGCAAAAGGTGCTTATATAGGAAGAGGTGTTGAAGTTACAGCTATAATCGATGATAATAAAACACCATTAAATAGAATATATGACCCTGGTAATCCGGATGCAGATAACATGGGATATGTAAGCTTACCTAATGTAAATGTAGTTTCTGAAATGGTGGATATGATTTCTGCAACGAGGGCATATGAAGCGAACGTCACAGCAGTTAATTCTTCCAAATCCATGATACAAAAAGCATTAGAAATCGGAAAGGCATAGGTGATAAATTATGATAAATCCAATTCCTTATATAACGAATATAGGAAGCAACCCTGTTTCTGGTATAAATAATAGCACAAATTCATTTGGAGATATTTTAAAAGCTGCTCTTAATGATGTAAATAATTTACAGCTTAAATCACAACAAGATGATCAAATGTTGATAACTGGTGATATCAATAATATACATAATGTAATGATAGATGCTACAAAAGCCGATATTGCATTACAACTTACTATTCAGATAAAAAATAAGATACTAGACGCATATCAAGAGATAATGAGGATGCCTGTTTAATCCTTATTTGAAATGAGGTGAATTGATGCCTGCTTTTATCAATAACATAAGAAAGCAAATCAATGATTATTGGAATAATCTCGAGCGAAAGCAAAAGATACAAATTGGAATAATAGCATTATTATTAATTGGGAGTATATCACTTTTAGTTTACATAATAAATAGACCTAATTATGAAGTTTTATATACAGATTTAAGCGTAAAAGATGCTGGTGCCGTTGTAGATAAATTGAAAAATGAATTAAAGATACCATATAAAATAACGGGAAATGGAAATACAATTATGGTACCAGCCCAATATAAAAACGAAGCCAGAATGAAACTTGCGACAGAAGGAATTCCTCAAGAGGGGTTTAGCTTCAATGATGCT
Organism: Thermoanaerobacterium sp. RBIITD; assembly: GCF_900205865.1. Classification (NCBI taxonomy): domain Bacteria; kingdom Bacillati; phylum Bacillota; class Clostridia; order Thermoanaerobacterales; family Thermoanaerobacteraceae; genus Thermoanaerobacterium; species Thermoanaerobacterium sp. RBIITD. The sequence continues at coordinate 3,314,021 of NZ_LT906662.1, read as the reverse complement.
ATGAATAATTCTCTTGCTACAACAGACCAGGAGAGAAAGCAGAAATACATATACTTTGTTCAGAATGAAATACAAAATACACTAAAAGCTATTGATGGTGTTCAGGATGCTAAAGTCAACATAGTTGTTCCAGATCAAAATAATTTTGTACTGTCTAACAATGAAACATCGTCATCTGCCGCTGTTATGTTACAATTAAAACCTGGTGCAGCATTAACACAGCAGCAAATAAACGGAATTATAAATTTTGTTTCTAAAAGTGTAGAAGGATTAAAACCAGACAATATTACTTTGATAGATGGCAATGGAAAGATATTAGTTGCTCAAAATGAAAATAGTGCAGAAAATGCTAATTCACAATATTCACTACAAACAAAAGTGCAAAATGATCTACAGAACAATATTCAAACACTACTTGAGCAAGTATTTGGACCTGGAAATGTAATTGTCAGGGCAAATGTGAATTTGAACTTTGATAAACAAGTGCAGGACAGAGTTGAATGGCAACCCGTAATAGATAATAAAGGTATAGTAAGAAGTACACAAGAGCTAAAAGAGATTGCAAATGGATCAAATAACGGGGCAGTAACCGGTCAAACAAACAATAATCCACCCCAATATCAAACTGCTAATAATGGCAACTCCAATTATAATAAAACAGATACAACTATAAACTATGAAATTAATCAAATAAAAACAACACTTACATCAGCACAGGGGAAAATACAAAATATCTCATTAGGTGTTGTTGTAAATAGCAATAATTTAAGTTCTACGATGAAACAGCAAATAACTGATCTTGTATCAAATGCTGCCGGGGGTAAAAATGTAACTGTTTCTGTGCAAGGTATAAAATTTAATACAGACCTATTAAATCAAATGAAAAGTGAAAAGAAACCATCTTTTCCTTATTTATGGTTATTGCTTGTTGCAGGTTTACTTATAGTTGGAGGTTTTTCATATATTATGGCTAAGAAGAAAAAGAAAGAAACTTTACCAGTTAATAATTTAGAAGAAGCTGTTTCAATAGCAGAGCCTATAGAAAATATAGAGATACCAACTGATGAAAAAGATGAAAAAAGAAAGCAAATTGAAAAATTAATAAAACAAAAGCCAGATATTGTTGCACAATTGATAAGAACTTGGCTGAACGAAGAATAGGATGGTGTCTACATTGGTAAAAAGTTCAGTTTCAGGAAAACAAAAATGTGCGATGCTTCTTATAGCATTAGGACCTGCCAATTCGGCACAGATATACAAACATCTCAGGGAAGATGAGATAGAACAATTGACACTTGAAATTGCTAATATAAAAAATATTTCACCAGAAGAAAAAGAAAAAATACTAGACGACTTTTATAATATGTGTATGGCACAGGAATACATAATTGAAGGTGGTATTGATTACGCGAAAGAGATACTCGAAAAAGCATTAGGCACTCAGCAAGCCATTGAAATCATAAATAGGCTTACATCTACGCTAAAAGTAAGGCCATTTGATTTTGTGAGGCGTGCAGATCCATCACAGGTATTAAGTTTTATTCAAAATGAACATCCGCAAACAATAGCTATGATATTATCATACTTAAAACCACAACAAGCAGGTGCGATACTATCATCATTGCCAGAAAATATACAATCTGATGTAGCTATGAGAATTGCAAAGATGGAAGCGACATCACCAGAAATAGTCAAAGAAGTAGAGCGAATCCTAGAAAAAAAGCTTTCATCCCTTGTTACACAAGATTATACAACAACTGGAGGACTTCAAACTATTGTGGATATTTTGAATTCTGTAGATAGAGCGACAGAGAAGAATATAATTGATACACTTGAAACAAAGGATATTGAATTAGTCGAAGAAATTAAAAAGCGAATGTTTGTTTTTGAAGATATAATAACATTGGATAATCGTTCAATACAAAGGGTATTGAGGGAAGTAGAAAATCATGACATTGCATTAGCACTAAAAGGTTCTAATGAAGAAGTACAAAGAGTCATTTACAATAATATGTCGAAACGTCTTGCTGATATGATAAGAGAGGATATTGAATATATGGGACCTGTCAGATTAAAAGATGTTGAAGAAGCCCAACAGAAGATTGTTAATATAATAAGAAGATTAGAAGATGCTGGTGAAATTGTCATATCTCGCGGCGGAGGAGATGAAATAATTGTATAAGATATTGAAAGTCGAAGATTGTACCAATTCGTCACCAGTTGTTATAGAAAAACCACAAATAAAAAGGACTATTGAAAAAAAAGATATTGATACAAATGATAATTCTATACCTGTCTCCATTATTAAAAATCATCTTAAGAATATTCAAACTATTCAAGATAGGATAATTAAAAATGCGAAAAATGAAGCAGACAAATTGCTAAAAGAAACAAAAAAATTAATAAATGAGTTAAAAGAAAATGCTAAAAAGACGGGTTACAATGAAGGCTACAGTAATGGATATGAAGAAGGGCTTAAAAAGGGTATTGCGGAAGGAAAAGAAAAAACTTCATCACTAATAGCGGAAGCAAGGGAAATAAAAAATGAGATATTAAATGAAAGAAAAAACCTACAAAAAGAATTTGAGTGCGATATGATATCAACAATTATAGAATGCGTAAAAAAAATTATTGATATAAATATTGAAGAAAACAGTGATATTATTATAAACTTGATAAAAAAGGGTTTAGAAAATTATGAAGCATCTGACATTGTAACGGTAAAAGTAAGTGAATCAGATTATGAATATTTAGTAAAAAACAAAGATAAGGTACTGAGAAGCTTAAGATTTATTGATGACATAAATATTGCAAAAGATATTTCTTTAAATAAAGGTGATTGTATAATACACACTCCTTCTGGAATGATTGATTCAGGATTAAAAACACAATTAGAAAATTTAGAAAAAGCATTGAAAGGTGTCTTAAATGAGCAATGACATATTTGAGAAGTATAAGAATGTTATTCATGAGAAGAACTTTATTAAATATACAGGAAAGATATCACAGGTTGTAGGTTTAACTATCGAAAGTGTTGGGCCTATATCAAATATAGGTGATGTATGTGAAATAAAATCAATAAACGGTAATTCAATTTTTGCAGAAGTAATGGGATTTAAAGATGATAAAGTTTATCTTATGCCATTAGGTAATATGGAAGGTATTGGACCTGGTAATAGTGTTATTGCAACAGGTCAAAAACTGAAAGTAGGTGTAGGCGATGAATTACTTGGAAGAGTATTGGATGCGATAGGAAATCCAATAGATGGAAAAGGGCCTCTAAAATTTAGGAAACTGATAAATACAAATAATGTTCCACCTAATCCTTTAGAGAGAAAAAGGATTAAAGAAATTATGCCACTTGGTATAAAAGCTATAGATGGTTTGTTAACATGTGGCAAAGGGCAGAGAATAGGTATATTTGCTGGCAGTGGAGTTGGGAAAAGTACATTGCTTGGTATGATGGCAAGGAATGCAAGATCAGATCTAAATGTAATTGCTCTTATTGGCGAAAGAGGAAGAGAAGTTAACGAATTTATAGAAAAAGATTTAGGCGAAGATGGCCTAAAAAGGTCCATAATAGTTGTATCAACTTCAGATACGCCAGCATTGATGAGGGTAAAGGGTGCCATGACAGCAACATCAATTGCAGAGTATTTCAGAGATCAAGGTCATGATGTGCTTTTCATGATGGATTCTGTAACAAGATTTGCAATGGCACAAAGGGAAATAGGACTGTCTATAGGTGAGGCACCAGTTTCAAGAGGTTATACACCGTCAGTTTTTTCTGTACTACCTAAACTTTTAGAAAGGGCCGGATCATCTAAAAATGGTTCTATAACCGCTTTATATACTGTTTTAGTTGATGGGGATGATTTAAATGAGCCTATAACAGACGCTGTAAGAGGTATACTAGACGGCCACATAGTACTATCAAGAAAACTTGCAAATAAAAGTCATTACCCAGCAATTGATATCTTATCAAGTATAAGTAGAGTAATGAATGATATCATTTCGGATGGGCATAAAAACTTAGCTGCTAAGTTTAAAAACATCTTATCGATTTATGCAGAATCTGAAGATCTTATAAATATTGGAGCCTACACACATGGGAGCAATCCCAAAATTGATGAAGCGATTTCTTTACATACTGATATGGAAAATTTTTTAAGGCAAAAAACCGACGAAAACTATAGTTTCGAAGACACGATAGACATGCTCAAAAATATTTTAAATAGGTGATTAAATGAAAAAATTTGATTATTCATTGCAACCAATATTAAATATAAAAGAACAAAAGCAGAAAGTTGAAAAAGAGAAATTAGCTATGATTATCTCAAAATATGAGATACAGAAAAAAAAGCTTAATCAAATCATGCAGGAGATAAATAATACATTATTAGAAAATGAGAACAAAACGAAAATTGGAACAACAGCATTAGATATAAAACAGTATAGTATATACCTTGATTCATTATACAATAAAATAAATGAGCAAAAAATGATAATTTCAATGATTGAAAAGGAAATAAATGAAACAAAAAAAAGACTTAAAGATATCAGTAAAGAGAAAGAAGCGCTAGAAAATTTAAAAGAAAAGAAATACGATGAATACAAGTACTTAACCATGTTAGAGCAAAATTTAATTATAGATGAACAGGTATCTTTTAAAGTAGCTAAATCCACAATAGGAGGTTAACCAATGCAAAGCCAGCCTGTGGTTAATAAAAAGAGTCCAATTAAAATAATTTTAATAATTGCAGCAATAATAATAATTCTTGGCTCAGGTGCTTTATTTTATTTCAATGTTGGCGGCATTAGTGATTATACTTTAATGAACCTTAGTAAAATACCTCTCTTAAAGGGTTTGATTCAAGTCAAGCAACCTACAAATAGCGAAGATAAATTAAAAAAACTTGCAGATGAGCTTGCAGTTAAGGAAAAGCAACTTCAGGATAAAGAGACGAGCCTTAACGATAGGCAAAAACAACTTGAGATGCTACAAGCACAACTTGATAAACAACAAAGTGACTTAAATAATTTAAAACTCCAGCTGGATTCAAAAAAGACTGATTTAAAGACACTCGCAACATACTATGAAAATATGGATCCACAAAATGCGGCAAATATATTAAATCAAATAAAAGACGATAATGTTTTGGTAAGTATTTTGAGCAATATGAATAAAGATAGTGCATCAAAAATTTTAGAACAACTTAATCCACAAAGGGCTGCATCTATTACAAAAATACTTTTTACAAATGCATCCACTATACCATAGAGAGGAGGTGAAAAAATGATACAGCCGATGGAAAACAATGTTATTATCAAAATGCCTGATAAAAAAAACATAAAAGTAGATGATAATAAACACGTTGATTTTAAAAAAATAATAAAAAGTACGCAAAATGGAAATGTCAAAGGTAACGATGTTTCTTCAACAAAGATTAATAATAACCAGTTACCAATTGATAAAAAAAAGTTAATAACTGATTTTATCAATTTAATAGTGAATTTGCTGCCTGATAGTTTAAAAAATGAAATAAATGTAAATAAAATAGATACATCATTGCTTATAGATGAAAACATAGTAAAACAGATAAATAATTGTTTAAACAATATTCAGTATACAAGACAAGTTGATATAGGCGAAATATCCAAAATTATATCACAACTACTTAAAGAAAAATTTGGATTAAACATTGATACTAAAACAATATTTAACATGATTAAAGATAAGGACTTTAAAGATTTTATAAAATTGCCGAGTATAGATATGATAGACAATAAAATAAAAGAATATCAGGATAATAGGAATAAGGAATTGGATTTAAATGTTGTCCATGAATATAACAATAATAAGTCTAAAATTAATGAAGTTCAAGACAGCAATCAAATGGACAATTTGAAAATTGCTAAAGATGTTATAAAGAATGTTAATCAAAATAATAACAATTCCAATCAAGAAATGAACAAAAAAGATGATGAAAAGAAATTATTTTATGATATCAAGGTAGACAAAAAAAATAGTGAAATTAAAAACCTTAATGAAAATAAAGGTACACAAGAGAATAACAAGACATTAGATTTAAAAACAGATAATGTTATTATTTTTCAAGGCAATCAAGAAAACGTAGAATTTGATACATCACCGAATGTTTTTGATGTCAAAAAGCCTTTGCGAGAAAATGACATTATAAATCAGATAGTAAAAAATATTAATTTAACTAAAAATGATACAACGTCAACAATAAAAATACAGCTTAAACCTGATTTCTTAGGAAGAATTGAAATAAACATAAAGTCAACTGATGGAAATTTGACAGCTAATATATTAACTGATAATGAAAAAGTAAAGCATCAAATAGAGGCAAATTTAAGTTTATTAAGCAATCAATTAGAATCAAAGGGTATAAAAATAGAAAGTTTTAATGTATCGGTCGACAAAAATATGCAATTTACTTCACAATATAATGAGCAAGGAAGTCATGGCGAAAGATATCAAGAGCAGAATAACAATAAATTTAGATTTAATTATGATGATGATTATGAATCAACGGAATTTGGTACAAAAACATATGCACTAATGAATAATTTAACAGATGATCATGTAGATGTAATAATATAAGGAGGTGAATGATATGTCCATAAATACAAATTACAATAATTACATAAATACATATAATGATGGAACAAAGGTTAGCAACAACCCTAATTCCGAATTGGGAAAAGATGCATTTTTGCAACTTCTCGTTACACAACTTAGAAATCAAGATCCATTAAATCCTATGGATGATAAAGAGTTTATTGCACAAATGGCACAATTTTCTACATTAGAACAAATGCAAAATTTGAATTCTAGCTTTAGTGCTGTCAAGGCATATAGCCTCATTGGCAAAAATGTTTCAGCGACTACTGATGTAAATGGCAATAGCAAAAATATTACCGGAAAAGTTGATGGCGTTTATGTTGATGGAGGCAAATATTACTTAAAGGTTCAAGGCTCAGATGTGCCAATAGATTCTGTATCTGTTGTGACAGACTGAGGTGATACAGTGAACAAAGTTAATTTAAATAGCTATATCAGCATAAACAATGTATCAAACAGTAAATCAACTCCTCGGGATAATAATAGTTTTAAAAGCATAATTGACAAGAAAACAAGTGAAATAAAGTTTTCTAAACATGCATTAGAAAGGATTAAATTAAGAGATTTATCGATTTCTGAATCTGAGTACAATATGCTAATCAATGCTATAAATAAAGCAGATTCTAAAGGCATAAAAGATACACTTATTTTGCTTGGAAATAAAGTATTTGTGGTTAATTTAAAAAATAGAGTAGTTATAACTGCAATGGATGGAAGGGCATTGAAAGATAATGTAATAACAAATATTGATGGCGCTGTTATAGTATAAGCCGGACCTAAAAGGAGGCTTACCGCTTTTGAATGACAGACGAAGCGGGCAGCGTAAAGGAGGATAAATATGTTAAGATCTATGTATTCTGCAGTCTCTGGTCTAAAAGCACATCAAGCTAAAATGGACGTAATAGGAAATAATATCGCAAATGTTAATACAGTTGGATTTAAAGCCAGCAGAATGACTTTTAAGGAGATTTTTAACCAGACAATAAAAGGCGCGTCTGCGCCACAGGGAAATGGTGGCGGAACAAATCCACAGCAAATCGGACTTGGGGTTGCAATAGCTTCTATAGATACATTATTTACAAATGGTGGGTCACAAAGAACAGATAATCCAACAGATTTATCTATAGATGGAAATGGTTTCTTTGTTGTTAATAATGGTGGTGCTAATCTATATACAAGAGCAGGGAATTTCACTTTTGATTCTAATGGGGACCTTGTAACACCAGATGGATATAAAGTAATGGGATGGATATCGGCGGATGGTAAAACTGTGAATACCGATACCGGTAATCTTTCTCCTATAAACATAAAAAACTGGTCTAGCAATACGCCGGCTACAACTACGCAGATACAGTTAGGAGGCAATCTTGATGCCGGTACTGCAGTCAATGGTATTGTTAGTTATAATGTTACTATATATGATTCACAAGGTGGAAGCCATATTGCAACAATACAATTTCAAAAAACAGATAATAATGGCAATTGGAATGCATCAATAATAAAATTTGATAATAATGATTTAACAACAAGTCCTATTACTTTAGGGACTATAACATTTGATGCAAATGGCAAAATACCTCAACCAACACCACCGGCTACACCGGCAGGTATTTTCACTGTATCATTATCTGGAATGGGAATAGGAACAAATGCAACCATAGGAAATAATGGCAATATTACTGTAGATCTCTCTAAGCTTACGATGTATGCGAATCCAACAGATTTACGTGAATTAAGCAAAGACGGAAATGCAGCGGGTTCTATAGAAAATATAAACATTGATAAATATGGTATTGTTTCAGGTATTTATTCTAACGGTAGAATGCAGGTTATAGGCCAAATTGCAATAGCAGACTTTCAAAACTCGCAAGGTCTTGAAAAAGCAGGAAATACAATGTTTATAAATACTGTAAATTCTGGTGATCCAATGATTGGTGCGGCAAATACAGGAACTAGAGGTACCATAAACCCTGGAACACTTGAAATGTCAAATGTTGATCTTGCTAATGAGTTTTCGGATATGATTACAACAGAAAGAGGATTTCAAGCAAATTCAAAAGTTATAACTACATCAGATGAAATACTTCAGGACCTTGTCAATCTAAAGAGATAAAATACCGGGCCTTTGGCCCGGTAACTAAATAAGGAGGCGCAATTGTGATTAGTGTTACAAGGTTAAATGGTGATGAATTTATTGTAAATGCTGATATGATTGAATTTGTAGAGGAAACGCCTGATACTGTTATTAGCTTAACAACGGGGAAAAAGATAGTTGTTAAAGAAAAAAAAGAAGAAATAATAGAAAAGGTTATAGTATACAAAAGAAAAATATTTAATGGATTTGAATATCCTTCAATGTGAGGTGTTCGTAAATGGATTTGGCAACTGTTGCTGGCGTAATTGCTGGTGTGTCATTAATTGTATGGGCTATTTTCATGAATGGTAATATAATGACTTTTGTGGATTTACCATCAGCCTTGATAACAATAGGAGGGACTTTCGCCAGTACATTAATATCATATCCTATGTATAAGATAATTGATTCATTTAAGGCATTTGGGAAAGTATTTTTTGAAAGAAAATATGATCCAAATACTGAAATTAAAAAAATTATAGATCTTGCAAATATTGCAAGAAGAGAGGGCTTGCTATCACTAGAGGATGCTGTAAGAAATGTTGATGATGAATTTTTAAAAAAAGGGATTTTACTTGTAGTCGATGGAACAGATCCAGAACTTGTAAGAGATATTTTGGAGACAGAAATATCATTTTTAGAAGACAGGCATAAACAAGGTCAAGGAGTTTTTCAAGCTATGGGTGCATATGCACCGGCATTTGGTATGATAGGAACATTAATCGGTCTTATAAATATGCTTAAAAATCTTGATGACCCTAAAAAAGTTGGCCCTGGCATGGCTGTGGCACTTATTACAACATTTTATGGCTCAATACTTGCCTATTTAGTATTTTTACCAATGGCAAGAAAACTTAATGCAAGAAGCCAACAAGAAGTGTTATTGAAAGAAGTAATGATTGAGGGAATTTTATCAATACAAGCTGGTGAGAATCCCAGAATTATAGAGGAAAAGCTAAAGGCATTTCTAGCGCCTAAACATAGAAAGCCTATACAGCATAGGACAGGTGATATTAATGCATAGAAGAAAGAAGTTTAATGAATCATCAGAACAAGGAGACGAAAAAGAATGGATGAATACATATGCTGATATGATGTCATTGTTACTAACATTTTTTGTATTAATGTTTTCTATGGCAACATTAGATACTAACAAATTCGAGTCTATAATTTCATCCTTTCAAGGATATATAGGTATTCTCGATAGTGGAAAAACAACAAATACAGAATTATCACAATTAGTTAGCCAAGGAAGTCTTAACAAGAACATTTCCAATAAAAAGGAAGATGTGGAACTTTTAAAATTATATACAGAGATAAAAGACTATTTAAAAAAAAATAATATGGAAAATAATGTTAATGTTGAATTAAATGAAAGAGGACTTCTTATTAGATTTAAAGATACAGTTCTTTTTGACACAGGAAGTGCTGACATAAAACCTGAATCGTTAAATACCCTTACAAAATTTGCACAAATATTAAAAGATGCAAAAAGACCTATAATAGTTGAAGGGCATACAGATAATGTACCTATTAGTAATAGCACATATAAAAGTAACTGGGAATTGTCAACAACAAGAGCCGTTAATGTAGTTAAGTATTTTATTGATATACAAAAGATGAATCCTGAATTATTATCTGCTGCCGGATACGGTGAATATCATCCGGTTGCTCCAAACGATAGCGATGCAAATCGTTCTAAAAATAGAAGGGTTGATATTGTTATTTTGAAAAATACAAATGATAATTCTTAACCCAATAAGAGGTGATATCATGAAAAATAATTACATAATAATCATTTTATTGGTAATAATTATTGCTTTTGGTGGAGCGTATTTCTATTTTAATAATACAGCAAAACCAACTACAATTACATATTATAATTATTCACCTGGTAAAGAATTTGTAACAAATCTAAAGGGTGATAATAAATTTGTTAGAGCAGTAATTGAATTACAGGTATCTGATAAAAATGTTTTAAATGAACTGCAAAAACAAAATCCTCAAATTAGAAATATTATTTTACAAATATTGAGAAATAAGACGCCTCAAGATTTAGATGGGTCGTCAGGTCAACTTAAGCTTCAAAATGAAATAAAAAATGAGATAAATAAAATTTTAGGTGCTGATAAGGTAAATAATGTATATTTTGACGATTTTATTGTTCAATAGAAAGGAGGGTTCTCATGTCTGAAATATTATCTCAGAACGAGATTGATGCACTTTTAAAAGCCATGAATTCTGGCGAGCTTGATGTTAAAGATATAAAAGACAGTAAAAAAGAGATAAAAATAAGGCCTTATGATTTTAGAAGACCAAATAAATTTTCAAAGAATCAATTGAGAACGCTCCAGATGATATTTGAAAATATGTCAAGGACATTTACTACATTTTTATCTGGTTATTTAAGAACATTAGTACAAGTTTCTGTTGTATCTGTGGAACAAGTAACTTATTATGAATTTAGCAATTCATTAACAAATCCAGTTTTTATTGCTGTTATTGAAGCTAATCCATTAGATGGGCCTGTTATTCTTGAGCTTAATAATAATACAACGTTTGCTATTATAGATAAGATATTGGGTGGCATAGGAAATGCTGATATGATACAAAGGGATTATACGGAGATTGAGATGGGCCTATTAAGTAGAATAGCAAAACAGCTTTTACCTTTGATAAAAGATGCATGGAATAACGTTATAGAGTTCACACCCAGTATAACAAGGATTGAAACAAACCCACAATTTACCCAGATAATATCTCCTAATGAGACAATTGCTTTATGTACGTTATCAATAAAGATTAATGAGAGTGAGGGACTGATTAATTTTTGTATTCCACATATGACAATAGTACCAATTTTGCCAAAATTGACAACAAAAACTTGGTATTCTAATACTGAAAAACAAACTTGTGATATCGGATTTATAAAAAATAAAATAAGTAACACATATATTCCGGTAAAAGCCATAATTGGAACATCAATAATAACAGTAAAGGATTTATTAAATTTTGATAAAGGTGATATTATAGTGATTAATAAAAATTATAAAGATCCAATAGAAATAAAAATTGATGAAGAAACAAAATTTTTTGGAACACCAGGTGTAAAAAATAAAAAATACTGCGTTCAGATAACTGGTATATGCAGTGAAGGAGATGATTTTGATGAGTGATTTTCTTTCACAAGAGGAAATTAATGCATTGCTAAGTGGTATAAATGACAATGACACAAATCTTACTGAAGAAGAACAAGATGTCCTTGGCGAAATAGGTAATATTAGTTTTGGTACATCTGCGACGACATTGTTTACTCTACTAAGAAATAAAGTAACTATAACAACGCCAAAAGTAAGCATTATTAACTGGACAGATTTGAAAAATGAATTTAAGATTCCATATGTTGGTGTTGAGGTGGAATATACCGAGGGGCTAAAAGGACATAATTTATTGATTTTAAAGGAACAGGATGTATTGCGCATTACAGATTTAATGATGGGAGGGAATGGTGATGTTAGTGAAGGAGAAATAAATGACCTACATTTAAGTGCTATTGGTGAAGCTATGAATCAGATGATAGGTTCTTCTTCGACATCTTTATCAACATTGCTTGGTAAAAATATAAATATATCTCCACCAAAGGCATTTATTGTAGATTTCAATAAATGTTTACCGGAGGATATATCCTTTCCTAATGGTGAAGTTGTTAAAATAGCTTTCAAAATGGTTATAGGAAATATTATAGATAGTGAGATAATGCAATTATTACCTATTACATTTGCAAAACAACTTGTAAAACAAGTTATGTCAAAAAATGTTGAAAAAGATAAAAATAAATCTTTTCAGGAGGCAAATGTTGATGATATAATTAAAGAGAATAGTAATATTGACGGTACAATGGATGACCATAAAAGTATTGATAGTAGTAAAAAAGCAGGAAAAGTATCTGTAAAACCTGTTATATTTAAGGATTTTGATGAGAGTGATGTACTAGAATCAAACGGGAAAGAAAATATTAATTTAATTATGGATATTCCGCTAAGTGTGACTGTCGAATTAGGACGAACAAAAAAATTAATAAAAGATATACTTGAATTAAATGAGGGGTCTATAATTGAGCTCGATAAATTAGCCGGTGAGCCTGTAGACATATTAGTAAATGGGAAATTTATAGCAAAAGGCGAAGTGGTTGTTATCGATGAAAATTTTGGGGTAAGGATTATAGACATAGTTAAACAGAGCAAAAGAGTAAATTCAATATAATATGAGGAGGAATTATTCGTGAGTAAAATTATGATAGTTGATGATGCAGCATTTATGAGAATGATGATAAAAGATATAATAACAAAAAATAATCTTGGAAGTGTAGTGGAAGCAGAAGATGGTTCTGTTGCTGTTGAAAAATACCAACAAGAAAAACCAGACCTTGTAATGATGGATATTACGATGCCGGAAATGGACGGCATACAAGCTGTTAAACATATAAAAGAAATGGATCCAGATGCTAAAATAATCATGTGTTCTGCAATGGGTCAGCAGGCTATGGTAATTGAAGCAATTCAAGCTGGCGCTAAAGATTTTATTGTAAAGCCATTTCAGCCGGATAGAGTGATCGAAGCTATTAAAAAAATGTTAAAGTGAGGAACACGCTGTGTCAAGTACATATACAATTTTTCAAGTTATTTCATCTATATTGATATTTATATTTGTTGTATTTTTAGCTTATTACATTACGATATTTCTTAATAAAAAGACAATAAATATAACAAAAAGTAACAATTTTGATGTTATAGATCATTTATATTTAGGTCGGGATAAAAATTTATATATTGTTAGAGTATGCAAGGAATTCATACTTTTGAGTGTTACAAATAATTCAATAAATTATATAAAAACTCTTGATAGTGATGACATTGTAATGAACAATAAAAAAATCGATTATAAGCTAAATTTTAATATATCACTGGATAATATTAAGAATTTATCAAAAATGTTTTTGGGTGGTAATAAACGTGATCAAGATAATGAAAATTAGCTCAATTGTATCAGTTATATTGATTTTAATGACAAAAGCTGTTTATGCGGCACCAAATCCTGTTACACCGTGGATATCTATAGGTACATCATCCAATCCGAAAGATGTTGCTACAAGCATACAGATAGTATTATTATTAAGTATTTTGACACTATTACCATCGATACTTATAATGATGACATCTTTTACGAGAATCATTATTG